>NZ_JBFARL010000180.1:0-15781 GCF_040674655.1 Actinomadura sp. NPDC049753
GGCGGGTGCTGCAGGGCATCGGGGCCGCGGCGCTGAGCCCCGCCTCGCTGACCCTCGGCCCACTGCGGGGCGGACGGCGCGCCCCACTGCTGGAGCTGGGGTGCCGGGCCGGGCGAGGCCAGCGCCGGGCCGGGGGCGGGGAGCGCCTGCTGCGGGGGCGGAGGGTCCGGGAGGGGGCCGGTGGTGACGCGGTCCAGCGTGATGATGGCCGGATCGCACTCGACGGGCGTGATCGTGCGGCCGCCGCCGGGCGCCGACTCGACCAGCAGCAGGGCGTGGTCGGGCAGGTGCTGGAGGGTGACGGGTTCGACGACGTACTCGTACACGCGCTGCGTGGTGTCGGCGTCGCTCCAGTTGGTCCCCTCCGCGTAGGAGTAGGCGGCCGACCAGTTCCGCGAGGTGGACGTGGAGGTGCCCTCGGTGTCGCTGGTGCTGGTCGAGCCGCCCCGGTTGCTGCCGCGCTGGTAGGACGTCGAGCGGTCGGGGAAGAGCCCGAACATCTCGCCTCCCGAGTAGGTGGTGCCGGACGAGCGGCTCGTCCCCCAGTTGCGGGACGTCCCGATGGTGCGGCTGGTGCTGTAGGTCTCGGAGTCGCCCGTGCCCTCGGTCTCGGTGGTGGTGTGGGACTCGTTCCCGCCGACGTTCTTGGTGATCTGCGACAGGACGAAGCGGTGGTCGCGCCCGATGAAGTCGGCGGCGCGGGCCGCGTCCTCGTGGTTGCCGAGCCGCATGAACGCGACGGCGCCGCCGCCGATCATCTCCGCGGAGGTCTCCCGCAGGTGCCGGAACAGCAGGGTCAGCGGGACGCCGCGGCGCTCGCAGGCGTCGGAGAGGCGTTCGAGGTGGCGGCGGGCCAGCTCGTCCGCGCCGGCGACGACGAGGGCGGGCGTGGAGGCCTGCGACGCGGTGATGCGGTGCGTCACCCACTGGACGATGAGGTCGGTCAGCAGCTCGGAGCGGACGTTGCGGGCCTGGCTGTCGAGCGCGACGCAGGTCAGGTAGCCGGGGCCCTCCCTCTCGGCGGGCGCGGTCCCGAGGTCCTCCAGCGGGTGGATGTAGGACTCGATCCGCGACAGGTTCGCGTGGGCCTGCCGCCGGTACTCCACGGTGAACAGCTCGTTCGCGATGTGGCGCCGCTCGTCGCGGGTCAGCGCGTCGCCGTCGTCGGGCTCGCCCATCAGGGCTCGCAGGGCCGCCGCGATCCGGCCGAGCGTGACGTCGTCGCCGAGCGCGCCGCAGACCTTGGTGAGGATCCGGTCGTCCATGCTGCGGTCGGCGCGCGCGGCGTCGGGCGTGCCGCCGTGCATGGACTCGACGATCGCGTCGACCAGGTCGCGGGGCGGCAGGTCGGCCAGCAGGCCGGAGGAGGCCTGGCGGCTGGGCAGCAGCTGCGCGTCCACGCCCATCCACGCGGCCTGCGCGAGCTCGACCAGTTCGCGGCTGACGACCTCGCGGGACAGGTCGAGCACGAGCAGCGGCTGGACGGCGAGGGTGGACGTCCCGTAGGTGGTGAGGAGCGCCTCCCACGCCCAGAGCGTGCCGCCGAACACGTCCAGGCGGCGGCCGGGCCGCCGGGCCGCGCCCCATTCGGGCAGGTCGTGCAGCCGCGCGCGCTCCGCGGCGTCGTGTGCCTGCTTGCGCGCGTGCCACTGCCGCGCCTGGTCCTGGTAGCCGCCGATGATCTGCTGCTGGGCCAGGTCGTGGGCCTGCCGGGCGCTCTGCCGCTGCCGCACGGCCCACCAGGTCAGCGCCGCGCCGGGGGCGAGGACGATGGCGGCCAGCAGGAGCGAGCCGACCGAGACGGACTCGGATCCGCCTGCCGAGCAGGCGGCGAAGAGCACGAGGACCATCGCGATCGCCGCGCTCACCGGGAGCGTCCGGTTCAGCCTGCGCTGCGCGAGCTGCTCGGTCTGGACGACCCGGCGCGCCAGGTAGTCGGGCAGCGCCTGCTGCTGGGGCGGCGCTTCCGGGAAGGGGCGCAGGAACCACCAGCGGTCGCGGAACACCCAGCCGAGACGGGGATCGGGGGTGAAGAGCCGTTCGCGGCGCGACAGCAATCCCCCATGGTCGACCGCCCTCACGATCCGAACCCCCGTCCCGCCCCGCTCGATACGCCGCAAATAACCCAAGCAGATTGACATGTGACTTGTCAGGCCCCTCACGGGGAAACGGCCTTCCCAAAGGGGTCCTTGCTCAATAGCCTGACTGCTCATGACCTTGGACCGAGGCGAGATCGCGAAAATGTCCGGCCCGGCCCGCCGGCGCGGCTGACCATGTGGGACGTCGTGCGCGGCCTTCCGGTGTGCCGGCTGACGGAGGTCCCCCGCCCTGACGAGACCGACGGGCGGGACGAGTGGCGCGACCAGCGGCTCGCGGCGCTGGTCTCGGCCTACCACGCGGGCAGGGAGCCGGTGCTCGTCGGCTGGCGGCGCGCGGAGGCGTTCGGCCCCACGGAGGTGTTCGTCGGCGGGGACGGCCTCGTCGCCGACCTCGACGGGCGCGCGGCGACCCTGAGCCTTCCCGCGGGCGGGCGCGGCACGCTGCTGCCCGAGGGCGTCGGCGAGGACTCGATGCCGCACTGGGTGAGCATCGGCGGCATCTCCGACGGTCTGCTCGTGGAGGATCCCCCGCCGGAGGAGCCCGCGCGGCCGTCCCTGGAGGACGGCCTGCTCGGGGTGTGGATGCAGCCGTTCGCCTGGATGCTGGTCGCCGAGCCCGTCGACCCGGACGAGGCGCGGCGCCTCGCCGACGACCTGGCCGACCGGCAGCAGCGGGCCCGGTCGATGGCGGAGCTGTCGCCGGAGGACTCGGTCGCGGCCCTCCGGATGGAGAAACGGCACCGCGAGCTGCGCCAGGCCGCCACGTCGGGCCTCTGGCGGGTGCACCTGGCGGCCGGGGCGGCGACGCCGCGGGCCGCCGCGCGGGTCGCGGCGCTCGTGTGCGCGTCGGCGGACCTCGGGCGCCTGCCGTACGCGCTGGTCCCCGGCGCGGCGGGGCCGTTCGAGGCGAGCACGCAGCTCGTCGCGGCGCTGGCCCGTCCGCCCGTCCGCGAGGTCGCCGGAGTCCGGTTCGTGATGCGGCCGGAGTTCGACGTCACGCCCGAGTCGCCCGGCGGCGGGGTCGCGCTGGGACGGGTCCTGGACCGCAACCGCCGCGACGTGGGCCCGATATCGCTGCCGCTGTCCAGCCTGAACCGGCACACGTTCGTGTGCGGCGCGACCGGCGCCGGGAAGTCGCAGACCGTCCGGTCGCTGCTCGCGGCCGCGTCGGGGGCGGGGCTGCCGTGGCTGGTGGTCGAGCCCGCGAAGGCGGAGTACCGGCTGATGGCGGCGCGGCTCCCGGACGCGGAGGTCGTCACGATCCGCCCGGGGGACGCCGAGGCGATCGCGGCCGGGATCAACCCGCTCGAACCGGCGACCGGACCGGACGGGCGGCCGTTCCCGCTGCAGACCCACGCGGACCTCGTCCGCGCCCTGTTCCTCGCGGCGTTCGAGGCCGACGAGCCGTTCCCGCAGGTGCTCGCGGCGGCGCTGACCCGCTGCTACGAGCGGCTCGGCTGGGACCTCGCGCTCGGCGAGCCGGCCGTGCCGGGCACCGCGCCGCGCTACCCGACGCTGGCCGACCTCCAGGCCACCGCCGAGCAGGTCGTCGACGAGATCGGCTACGGCCAGGAGATCACCGACAACGTGCGCGGCTTCATCCGGGTCCGGCTGTCCAGCCTGCGGCTCGGCACCACCGGCCGGTTCTTCGAGGGCGGCCACCCCATCGACTTCGACGCGCTGCTCGCCCGCAACGTCGTCCTGGAGATCGAGGACGTCGGGGACGACCGCGACAAGGCGTTCCTGATGGGCACCGTCCTCGTTCGGCTGGTCGAGCACCTGCGGCTGCGGCAGCGGCGGGGCGCGCCGCCCGGGCTGCGGCACCTCAGCGTGTTCGAGGAGGCGCACCGGCTGCTGCGCCGCAGCGAGCAGGCCGGTCCCGCGTCCCACGCGGTGGAGACGTTCGCGAGCCTGCTGGCGGAGATCCGCGCGTACGGGGAGGGGCTGATCGTGGCGGAGCAGATCCCGTCCAAGCTCGTCCCGGACGTCATCAAGAACACCGCCGTCAAGATCGTCCACCGGCTGCCCGCGAAGGACGACCGGGACGCGGTCGGCGCCACGATGAACATCACCGAGGGGCAGTCGCAGTTCCTCGTCACGCTCACGCCGGGCGAGGGCGCGGTGTTCACCGACGGCATGGACTACCCGCACCTGGTCCGGATGCCGGACGGCTCGCGCCTGGAGGAGGCCGCGCCGCCCACGGCCTCGCCCCGCGCGCTGGTGACCCCCCGCAGCGGGACGTGCGGGGCGGACTGCCGCGACTCCCCCTGCACGCTGCGGGACATGCGCACCGCCCAGCGGGTCCTGTCCGACCGTTCCGAGCTGGTGGTGTGGGCGGAGCTCGCCGCCGCCGCCCACCTGACCGGCTGGGGTTCTCCCCGCCCGTCCCCCTCCGTCCTGGACGGGCTGCCGCACCGCATCCGCGACTGCGCCGTCTCGCACGCGGTGGACGCGGCCGTCGCGTCCCGCGCCGCCCCCGCCGGTGTGGCCGACCATCTGGCCGCGATCCAGCGGGGAAGCGCGTGCGCCGCGGACGAGGTGGAGTTCTTCGCCGCCCCGTACCGGTGGTGCCTCCTGCTGGAGGAGCTCGGGGAGGCGCGGCGAGCGGCTCCCGACGGCGGGCGCCATCCGCGGAGCGGGGAGTGGGAGAGCCGCTACGGGCGCGCGATCCCCGGTGACACGCTGGCCGCGCAGTTCCGCACCGTCAGCGCCTGGTGGGAACGCGACCAGCGCGACGCCACCGCCCGCGACCTGGCGCTGTGGGGCTCCTCCCACGGGCTGGAGAACGCGGTGGGCGCCCAGCGCACCGACCCCGACTGGCCCGACCGCCTCCGCGAGGCGGCGTCCCCCCTCGGCAACCTCGGCGGCCTCCTCGACTCCTTCGTCCCCGCCGGCTAGGCGGTGCCGGAGCAGCGCGCGCAGGCGGGGTCATAGCGCCCGCCTGCTCACTCGGTGGGAGTTGCTGCGGCCCCGATTTCGTCCAGCGCGGTCAGGTCCTCTGGAGAGAGGGGCAGTCCCGCGCCGGCGATGTTCTCGCGCGGGTGTGCCGTCGACGACGTGCCGGGGATGAGCAGGATGTTCGGTGATCGCCGCAGCAGCCAGGCCAGGGCGACGGACATCGGTGTCGTCTCCGGGCGGCGACCGCCGAGAGCGCCGTGGACTGGAGCGGGGTGAAGCCTCCGAGGGGGAAGAAGGGCACGTACGCGACGCCGTCGGCGTGGGCGAGATCGTGGCCCGCTACCGGGAGGCGGTCGAGCGCGCCAACGAGGTGCTCGACGGGTGCGCCGATCTCGGGGCGCCCCTCCCCCAGCCGGGACGTCCCGCCCCCAGCGTCCGCTGGGCGCTGACCCACATGATCGAGGAGACCGGCCGCCACGCGGGCCACGCCGACATCCTCCGCGAGCAGATCGACGGCGCGACCGACCGCTGACGTCCCGCCGGCGTACGGCGCCGCCGGGCGGTCACCCCGAGCGGCCGTTGCGGTCCGGCGCGTCCTCGGACGCCGGGCGGTGCTCCCAGCGCCCGGAGAAGAGGTCGGCTGTCGGAGCGGTCCCCGGCAGGGAGGGGTTGCCGGCGCGTGCCGTGGTGATGGAGGAGTTCGGCGGGCCCGAGGTGCTGCGGGCACGGGACGTCCCCGCCCCCGAGCCCCGCCCCGGATACGCCGAAGTGGCGACCGCCCGGGCCGAGGACCTCGTTCCGGTTCCCGAGGGCGTGGCCCTCCGGGACGCGGTCGCGCTGGTCGCCGACGGACGCACCGCGCTGTCACTGCATCGGCGGGCGCAGGTGCGCCGGGACGAGCACGTGCTGGTGGAGGCGGCGGCGGGCGGTGTGGGCAGCCTGCTGGTGCAGCTGGCGTCGGCCGCCGGCGCTCGCGTGATCGGCGCGGCCGGGAGCGACCGGAAGTCGCGGCCCGTCATGGACCTTGGGGCCGCCGCCTTCGTCGACTACTCCCGGCCCGGCTGGCTGGACGAGGTACGCGCCGCCACCGGGGGCAGGGGTGTCGACCTGGTCTTCGACGGTGTCGGCGGGGCCGTCGGCACCGAGGCCGTCCGGGCGCTCCGCGACGGCGGGCGCGTGAGCGTGTACGGGATGGCCGGCGGGACGGAGGCCGCGCACGATCCGGCCGACCTGCGCGCCCGCTCGATCGAGGCCCGCGCCACCCTGGGCAAGACCTTGCTGGCCGTCGGCAGCGTCCGGGAGGGGTGACATGCCCTCGATCCGACCGACGGCCACCGCCGGAATCCGTGCATGGGCCGCCCTGGCCGTGCTGCTGAAGTCCGCGCCGCCCGAGCGCGCCGGAGCCGCCTCGGCGATCTCCGAGACGGGCGCGGAACTCGGCGGCGCCCTCGGCATCGCCGTGCTGGGCAGCGTGGCCACCGCCGTCTACGGCCGCCATCTGGCCGGACACCTGCCCGAGGGCGTTCCCGCCGGTGCCGCGGCGGCCGCCCGCGAGACGCTGCCGGCCGCGCTGGAGGCGGCGGGCCGGCTCCCCCCTGGGCCGGGCGGCGCGCTGGCCGAGGCCGCTCGGGACGCGTTCGCCCACAGCCTCCACGTCCACGCGATCGTCCTCGTCCCGCTGCTGGCGGCCCTGGCCCTGCTGACCTTCATGTTGTGCCGCGAGCCCGCGCAGCGTGACGAGGCCCCCACCGCCGATCTCGCCCCCTCTCCCGCCGAATGAAGGGAACACCGTCCATGCGAGCCGAGGTCTACTTCGACGTCCTGTGCCCCTGGTGCTACATCGGCAAGCGCCGGCTCACCGCCGCCCTGCGCGACGCTCCGGGAGCCGGGCTCCTCTGGCGCAGTCGCGAGCTCGACCCGGAGGGCTCGCGCGTTCCCGGCCCCACGGCCGCCGAAGTCATCGCCGCCTACCAGCCCGACCCCGCGCAGGCCGCCGCCCGCGTCGCCCGGATCCAGGCCCTGGGCGCCGCCGAGGGCCTGACTCTGAAGCTGGACAAGGCCCGGCCGGTCAACTCCTTCGACGCCCACCGCCTGGTTCACCTGGGGGCCTCCTGCGGCCTGGCCGACCAGGTCCTCGAACGCCTCATGCACGGCCACCACACCGAAGGGCTCAACATCGCCGACCCCGACGTGCTGAAGGCCCTCGCCGCCGATGCCGGTCTGGACCCCACGCGGACCGCCGAACTCCTTACCGGCGACGCTGGCAAGGCTTCTGAGGGGGGCGTTAGAACGACCGCGGACCCGTCCGGCCGAGGCGAGTCGGCGGGCGAACCCCTCGGCGGCGGCGACCCTTCAGCCGACGCGGGCCAAGGGAGAGCACTCACATACATCACCGTATCCGGATACGGTGATGTATATTGATGGCATGGCACGGGAGACGCGCGCTGAGCGTCGGCTGCGCACGCGTGAAGAGCTGGTGGAGTCGGCGATGCGTTTGTTCGCCGAGCGCGGGGTCGCCGCGACCTCGGTCGAGGCGATCGCGGAGGCGGCCGGGTACAGCCGTGGCGCTTACCACAGCAACTTCGAGAACAGGGAGGAGATCCTCGACGCCGTCGTCGATCACGTGGTCGGGAGCGTGGGGCCGGAGCTGGTCGCCGTGCTGCGCGGTGAGGGCAGCGTGCTGGACCGGCTCGCGGCCTATGTCCGCGGCTTCCTTCTGTACTGCGCGCGGCGTCCGGTGCAGACGCGCGCCCTGGTCGCGGTCGTGGCGCACCGCGCCGCGGCGGCGGCCGGCGTCTACGACGAGCTCGTGGCGGCGTCGCTGGCCGACGTCGTCGCGCTGTTGGAGGAGGGGCAGCGCAACGGCGAGCTGCGCCACTTCGACCCCGTCATGATGGCCTCGATGCTGCGCCGCACCCTCGATGCCGAAGGACTGCGGGTCGCCCACGGAGCTCCCGTCGACGCCGTCAGCGACGAGCTTGTCGCCACGTTCTGCCGAGCGACACGCTCGGCCCCCTGATCGAGAGGCTTGGGTCATGCCCGTGCGGACCTTCCGCGAGCTGGTGCTTCGTGAACGCCCGACCGGTGGGATCACCCCGGGCACGTTCGCCGAGAAGCGCACCCCCATGCCGACACTCGACGACGGCGAAGCCCTGGTCGAGGTCGTCTGGCTGGGTATCGACGCCACTCAGCGCACGTGGCTCAACCCTGGCGCCACCTACACGGCGCCGGTCGGGATCGGCGAGGTGATGCGCGGCAGCGGTGTCGGGCGTGTGGTGGCCTCCCGGAACCCGGCGCTGCCAGAAGGCCAGTGGGTCTACGGCGTCCTGGGGTGGCGGGAGTACGTCGTCGCGCGCGAGGGCGGCCTGTTCGGGGTCAACCCGGTGCCGGAGGGCATCGATCCGCGTCACATGCTCACCGTCTTCGGCGTCAGCGGGCTGACGGCGTTCGTCGGAATGACCGCTGTCCTGGACGTCACCGAGACAGACACGGTGCTGGTCACCGGCGCGGCGGGCAGCGTCGGCTCCCTGGCCGGGCAGATCGCGCGGCTTCTGGGCGCCCGGGTGATCGGCACCGCCGGCTCGGCCGAGAAGGTCGCCTGGGTGAGGGACGTCGCGAAGTTCGACGCGTGCGTGGACTACCGCACCGAGAGCGTCCCGGACGCGCTGCGCGAGTTCGCGCCCGACGGGCTCACCGCCGTCTTCGACAACGTGGGCGGCGTGCTGCTGGAGAACGCGCTCGACCGGCTCGCCCTTCACGCGCGCATCGCGCTGTGCGGGTCGATCTCGTCCGGCTACACGGCAGAGGGATACGGCGCGGGCCCCGCCAACTACATGCAGCTCGCGTTCCGGCGAGCGCGCATGGAGGGGTTCATCTTCCTCGACCACCAGCCCCTTTTCCCCCAAGCGCTCTCTCGTCTCGCCGGCTGGGTATCGGCGGGCGAGCTGCGCTGGGCCGAGGACGTCGTCGACGGCCTCGCCAACGCCCCGGCCGCGTTGCAGCGCCTTTTCGACGGCGCCAACCTCGGCAAGCAGTTGGTCAGGGTGAACGCGGCCGAAGCGAAAGCGGATTGAATGACCGATGTCAGGCAGGTACTCCAACAGCAGCTCGCCACCGCTTGGGCACTGCTCGACTACCACGCACAGCAGTGGCGCGACGGCGACCTGTTCTGGGAACCGGCACCGTCGCACTGGACCATGCACCAGGTCGAGGGCGGTTGGGCCCCCGACTTCGCCGATGTCGAGCCCACTCCCGTCCCGGCCCCCACGATCGCCTGGCTGACCTGGCACATCGGCTGGTGGTGGACCACGGCGCTCGCTCATCTGAAGCAGACCGGCATCCCGGCACGCGAAGACGTCGCCTGGCCGGGCACGTGCGCGTCGATCACCGAATGGCTGGGGGGCGTCCACGAGGCGTGGCGGACGGCGCTGTCGGCCACCGACCGCCTCGACGACCGATCGGCGTTCCCCTGGCCCGAAGAGGCGGGCCGCACCGTCGCCGACATGTGCGCCTGGGTGAACATCGAGCTCATGAAGAACGTCTCAGAGATCGGTCAGCTGCTGATCCTCCGCCGCGCACAGCATTGACCGGCGCCCGTCCCACCTTGCTGCCGACTCGATGACGGCGAGGACGTGAGCCGGACCGGGCGTCGTGATGGCCGGGATCACGGTCGCCACCAGATACCGCAAGCTCCCCGCCCGCTGTCAGGCCGTCCTTGAGATCACATCCATTTCCGGATGCCTCCGCCTACTTCGAAACACGGTCGAGGCCGCCCCGCCCTACCTGCCCGCCCTCCGCGCGTCGACCTCGATCTCGATCTTCATGCGGGGGTCGGCGAGCCCGCACACCTGCATCGTCGCGGCCGGCCGCACCTCGCCGAAGCGGCGCCGCAGCACCGGCCAGCAGGGCTCGAAGTCGGCGCGCTCGGGCAGCAGGTACCGGACGCGCACCACGTCGGCGAACGTGCAGTCCGCCTCCGCGAGCGCGGCCTCGATGTTGCGCAGGCACTGCTCGGCCTGCTCCACCACGTCGTCGGAGATGGTCATGGTGGCGTAGTCGAACCCGGTCGTGCCCGAGACGTGGACCCGGTCGCCGTCCACCACGGCGCGGGCGTAGCCGATCTGCTCCTCGAAGGTCGAACCGCTGAGGATCGCGCGTCGTTCCGTCATGGCCGCAAGTATGGAGCGGTCCGGGTTCGCGGCCGCCCGCGGGGTCAGACCAATTTCTCCAGGCGGTCGGCGGCCTCGGCGGCGCCTCCCGCCGCGGCGAAGGAGTCGCGGACGCGCCCGGCGGCGGCGCGGTGCGGGCCGTCGGCCAGGACGGTCGCGAGGGCGGCGCGCAGCCCGTCCGCCCGGACGCCGTCGAACGGGACCGCCGTCCCCGCGCCCGCCTTCTCCACCAGCCCCGCGATGATCGGCTGGTCGTCGCGGATCGGCGCGGCCACCAGCGGGAGTCCGTGGGCCAGCGACTCGCACACGGCGCCGTAGCCGCCGTCGCAGACGACCGCCGACATCCGTTCGAGGAGTTTGGGCCGGGGAATCTGGTCGCGGACGATGACGTTCGGCGGCACGTCCCCCACCAGGGCGGGCGGCGCCGCGAAGACCGCCTGGACGTCCAGCTCGCGGACGGCCTCGGCGGCGACCTGGAGGAACCGCTCGCGTGACAGGTCGTCGGCGGTGTCGAGCGAGACGAGCACGGCGGGACGGCCGTCCAGCCGGTCCCACGGGAACGCGCTCGGCGCCGGACGGCCGAGGACGGGCCCCACGAACGCGAAGTGGTCGGGGAAGAAGGAGATGTCGCCGAGCAGCGCGCCGGTGGCGAAGACCACCACGAGGTGGTCGGAGAAGCGCAGGTCGAGCAGGTCGTCGATGCCGTGGTCGAGCTGGAACGCGCCGATCCGCTCGCGCACCCGCCGCTCGTCCTCCGGCCGGTCGGCGAGCGGGCGGGTGAACTCGGCCGGCGTCGCCGCGGCCGTGGCCCAGGGGATCTCGCGGCGGCGGGCCGCGACGGGCGCCGCGAGGACGAACTGGTCGCCGACCACCGCGTGCGGGCGGAACCGGTCGACGGCCGTCTCCACGCCGGGCAGCATCGCGTGGCCGAGGGGGACGAGGAACTCCTCCCAGAAGCGCGGGTCGGCGGGACCGAGCCCCCGGATCCGGTCGTCGCACAGGCGGGCCGCGTCCCCGTCGCCGAGGGCGCTGAAGATCCGCGAGCGGGGGCGCAGACCGGGTTCGAGGGACGCGCGGTGTCCCGTCCAGGCGATCTTGTGGCCGCGGCGGGCGAGCTCGGCGGCGACCGCGGCGACCGCGGCGACGTGCCCGGCGAGCGGCGGGACCGCGAACAGGAAGCGGCGCGGCGGGGTGCACGCCCGCGCGACCCCGGGATCGCCCAGCAGGGACGGCACCCGGACACGGCGGGCGCTCACCGGGCGGCTCCCGCCGGCGTCCGGGGCTGGTCGGCGTCGTTCATACTCGGCTCTCCTCCATGTCCGTCGCGCCGGACGCGGCCGTCCAGGCCACGACGTGTCCTTCGACTTCGCGGGTCTCCACCGTGGTGACCGTGCCGCCCGCCGCGATCAGGAGCCGTTCGGCGTCGGCGACGGTCACGACCAGTTCCAGGGGGTCGGGTCCGGTGCCCGTGCCCCGCAGCACCGCCTGCAGCACCGCCTGCTTCGCCGCGCGGATCCGCGCGCCCTCCCCCATCGGGGCGAGCCCGATGCCGGCGGATTCGCGCCCGGGTCTGACCAGGGCCACGCCCAGGTCGGCGTCCGCGGCGATCGCGAGGGTGAGCGGCTCCTCGACCGGCCCCGTCACGTCCGGGCCGTCCCGGACGGTGAGCTCGGCGGGGAACAGCGGCCCGTGGCCCTCGCGCCACAGGTGGTGGCGGACGGCGTCCTTGGCTGCGATCCGTCCGAGCAGCCACGGCCCCTGCGCGAACGGGGGAAGGGCCTCGTACTCGGCGCGCTCGGCGGCGCAGAGGTACTGGCGCATCAGCAGGTCGCGGGACGCGGTGCCGTCCCACCGCTTGCGGGCCAGGCACCAGCGGCCGGGTTGCAGCTCCCCCGTTCCGGACACCTCGGGGGTGAACTTCATCCGCCAGAGCGCCTCGTCGGTGTAGAAGCGGTGGGTCGTCCATCCGTCGACGCGGGCCCACACCCTCCCGTTCTCCGTGACCATCTCCGCTGAGCAGCGCATGGTGGTGTCGGTGAGGGACTGGTTCCAGATGGTCGTGTCCAGGTTCTCCCCTGGGGGCGGGGTGGGCCCGTAGAGGGCGACCCGCTCGATTCCCACCGGGAAGACGGTCTGGTTGGTGTCGCCGTACACCTGGATCCAGTGGGCGCAGAGCTGCCCTGCGCCGTCCATGAGCGCGCCCGGGGTGGGCAGCGAGGTCAGGACGGCTCGGACGCCGTCCTCCGCGAGCGCCGTGATCTCGGTGACGCCGCGGAAGAGGGGGCCGTGGTGCATCCAGCGTTCCTCGTAGAGCCGCTCGGCGGTGACGATGGGCGGCCCCTCGATGCTCAGCGGCGTTCGGTCCGGCAGGGGCGGCGCCGGGTAGCGCTCGGCGAGCAGGACCGTCCCGTCGGCGTGGCCGTTGACGACGACCTTCACCTTGCGGGGCCGCCCCGCCGACTCGATGAGGTAGGCGCGGATGTCGGCCGCCGTCGGCGGAGCTGCGACGAGCCAGCGGACCGCGCGGACGTTCTCGAACCCGACGACCACCAGGTCGGGCAGGAGCTCGCGTGCCGTGTCGGCCATGACCTCCAGGAGCCCCGCCAGCGGAACGACCGGGAATCGGTCCGACATGTCCGGCCAGTCGGGGGGCTGCGGGACGACGCAGTGGTCGCGCAGCCACGGCATCGACTCGACCGAGAAGACGCGGGAGACGTTCAGCTCGGCGGCCACCGGCGAGACGTCCTCGCCCGGGACGGGCGGGGGCGGGGGGCCGCCGCCGAGCGCCTCCAGGACCGACTGCGCCCCGCTCGCGGCGTCGTCGAGCAGGGCCTCCAGCTCGGCCAGCACGGGGTCGTCCGCGGGCAGCGGCGCAGGCCCGCGGCCGAGCCGGACGGGCTCCACGGCCCCGTCCAGGCTGACCAGCGGCGTCCCGAGGTCCAGGCGCATGCCCGTCGTCGAGGGCGGGGACGGCGAGGACGCGCCGTAGCCCTCGGTCCACAGCGCGGCGACGACGCGGCGGAGCTGGGCCATCCCGTCGCGCTTGGGCACGTTCACGGCCAGGGCGAGGTGCTCGCGGCCGCCGAGGCGGTCGGCGACGAACTCGGTGAGGCCGCCCGGCCCGACCTGCACGAACGCCCGCACGTGCGCCGCGCCGTACAGCTCCTCGACCAGTTCGCCGAACCGGACGGGTTCGAGCAGGTGGCGCGCGACCAGCTCGCGGACCTCGGCGGGTCGGCGCGGGAACGGCGCGACGGCGGTCGCCGACCACAGCGGGACGTGGGGTTCGCGGATGTCCAGCGCCTCGAACGAGCGCCGCAGCGGCTTCTCGTACGCCTCGGCGAGCGGGGTGTGGAAACCCCACCGGAACGGCAGCTCCCGGCCGAGCACCCCTTCGGAGGCGAGCCGCCCCAGGACCTCGCGGACCTCCCGGGCCGGGCCGCAGACCACCGACTGGTGCGGGCAGTTGTCGTGGCTGACGACGACGCCGGACCGCGCGCCCACGGCCTCCCGCACCCGGGCCGCGCCGCAGCCGAGCGCCGCGTACACGGCGTCGGGGACGTCCAGGGCCTCGCCGTCGAGGGCGGCGAGGAGCGCCTCGACCGCGTCCGCGTCGCAGACGCCGGCGGCGGTCATCGCCGTCCACTCGCCGAGGCTGTGGCCCGCGACGACGTCGGGCTCGACGCCGAGCCGGCCGAGCGCCGCGGTCAGCAGACGGCCGGCGCGCAGCACGTCGGCGGCGTGCCCGGCCAGGTCCGTGCGGCCGGTCAGCGCGGGCGCCGGCATGCCGAAATGCGCGGCGACGTCGTCCACGCGCGGGTCGAAGGCGGCCTCGAACCCGGGGTACAGGAACGCCAGCCGCCCTCCGCCCGCGAGGAGGGGGCGTGGCGCGAACCACACGTCGCTGCGTCCCCGCCAGGCGGTCCCGCGCTGGACGAGGGCGCGCGCCAGGTCGAGCCTGCGCGGCGTCGGGCCGACGATGGCGAGACGGCACGGAAGGTCGGGGACGTCGTCGCGGACCTTGGCGAGGAGCTCCTCGTCGGGGGCGGCCAGGGTCTCGGCCAGTTCCTCGGTCGTGCGCGCGGCCAGCCGCAGGACGCCCTCGTCCGACGGCGGCGCGTCGAGCCTGCGCCGCCGCGGCCTGCGGGCGGCGGGCGGCTCCTCCAGGACCACGTGCGCGTTGGCGCCGCCGAACCCGAACGCGTTGACCGCCGCCCTGCGGGGGCCGCCCTCCCGGGCCCACTCCGCGGCCTCCCGGACGAGCCGCAGCCGCCCGCCGTCCAGCGCCGGATGCGGGTCGTCGACGTGCAGCGTCGGCGGCAGGACGCCGTCGCGCAGCGCGAACGCGGCCTTGAGCAGCCCGGCGATCCCGGCGGCCGGCATCGCGTGCCCGATCATCGACTTGACCGTGCCGAGACCGATCGGCGGGCCGGCGGTGCCGAACACCCGGCGCAGCGTCGCCAGCTCCGCCTCGTCGCCCGCCGGGGCGCCGGTGCCGTGCGCCTCGATCAGCCCCACCGCGCCGGGTGCGGCCGGGTCCAGGCCCGCGTCCCGCCACGCCCGCTCGACCGCGAGGACCTGCCCGTCCACCATCGGGCTCAGGACGCTCGCGGCGCGCCCGTCGCTGGACGATCCGGCGCCCAGGATCACCGCGTGGACGCGGTCCCCGGCCCGCCGCGCGTCCGACAGCCGCTTGAGCAGGACGACGCCCGTCCCCTCCGAGAGGAGCGTCCCGTCGGCGGCGCGGTCGAACGGCCGGATCGTCTCGCTCGGGCTCAGCGCGCGGAGCCGGCTGAAGACGCTCCACACCGTGGCGTGGTGCGCGTGGTGGACGCCGCCCGCGAGCATCGCGTCGGCGTGCCCGCCGCGCAGCGCCCGGACGGCGTGCTCGACCGCGAGGAGCGACGACGCGCACGCCGCGTCGAGCGTGTAGGCGGGGCCGCGCAGGTCGAACCGGTCCGCGACGCGGGCCGCGGCGAAGCTCGGCAGCAGCCCGGCCGAGGCGTCGGGATCGTCGGGGCCGAGCCGCTCGCAGAACGCCCGGCGGATCTCCGCCAGGCGCCGCGGCCCGAGTTCGGGCACCAGCTCGCCGAGGATCGCGGCGACCTGGTGGGAGGTCCTGACCCGCTGGTCGGCCCGTGCCGCGCCCGGGGTGATGAAGCCGCCGCGCCCGAGGACGACGCCGATCCGGGACCGGTCGGGCAGCCGCTCGGCGCCGCCCGCGTCCGCGATCGCGTCCCCGGCCGCGCGCAGCGCCAGCAGGTGGTCGGGCTCCATGCCCCGCACCGCCGCCGGGACGATCCCGAACCTGGCCGGGTCGACGGTGGCCAGCTCGTCCACGAACCCGCCGCGCCGGCAGTAGAACCGGTCGCTCTCCGGCTCCCGCCCGTACGCGCCGGGGTCGTAGTAGAGCGCGGGGTCCCAGCGGCCGGGCGGCACGTCGCCGATCGCGTCGACGCCCTCGAGGACGTTGCGCCACAGCTCCGCCGCCGAGCCCGCGCCGGGGAACAGCGCCCCGGCGCCACCGACCACCTCCGTCGTGAGCGGCAGGTCGCGGCCTGAGCACCACCATCCCGGCGGAGTCCTCCACTGGCACCGCCCCCCACAACGGCCCTC
>NZ_JBFARL010000181.1:0-15778 GCF_040674655.1 Actinomadura sp. NPDC049753
CGCAGCAGGACGCCGCCGCCGCCGCCGCGTGGCTCGCGCTCGTCCTGGCCGCGGCGGCCGTCGCCACCACGGCCGAGGACGTCCTCGGCTCCTACTGCGGCAGCGACATCACCGCCTGGCTCCGGCACCGGCTGCTCGGGCACGTGCTGGCCCTCGGCCCGGAGGGGCGGCGGCGCTTCCCCGCGGGGGACGTGCTGTCGCGGCTCACCGAGTCCGCGTCGGGCCCGGCGGCCTTCCCCGTCCTGCTGCTGTCGGCCGCCGCCACGCTGGCCACCACCGTGGGCGCGCTGGCCGGCCTGGCGCTGATCGACTGGTGGCTCGCCGCCGCGTTCGCGGCCGGGATGCCGCCGCTGCTGGTCGCGCTGCGCGTGTTCGTCGTCCGGGCCACCGATCCGTTCGCCCGCTACCAGGCGTGCCAGGCGGCGATCGCGACGCGGCTGCTCGACGCCCGGCAGGGCATCCGGACGATCCGGGCGAGCGGCACCGCCGCCGCCGAGGTGCGGCGCATCCTCGCGCCGCTTCCCGGCCTCGGCCGGGCGGGCAGGGAGACGTGGGCCGTGCAGGGCAGGGTCAGCCGGCGGCTCGCGCTGCTGGCCCCCCTCACCCAGGTCCTGGTCGTCGGCGTCGCGGGCGTCCGCCTGGCCGCCGGCGAGATCACGACCGGGCAGCTCGTGGGCGCGCTGTCCTACGCCGCCATGGCCGCCGCGTCGGCGTCGGTGTTCGACACCGTCGTCGCGCTCCTCAACTGCCAGGTCGGCGCCGGGCGGATCGACGAGATCCTCACGGCCGTCCCGGCGGTGCGGCCCCCCGCGCGGCCGTCCCGGCTGCCGGACGGGCCCGGCGAGCTGCGGCTTCGCGGCGTCACCGTCCGGCTCGGCGGCCGCGCCGTCCTCGACGGGCTCGACCTCGACGTGCCGCCCGGGACGACCGTCGCGGTCGTCGGCACGTCCGGGACGGGCAAGAGCGTGCTGATGTCGACCGTCGGGCGGCTCCTCGACCCCGACGAGGGGGTCGTCGAACTCGACGGCGTCCCCGTCACCGAGGTCCCGCTCGCGGAGCTGCGCCGCGCCGTCGCCTACGCCTTCGAACGCCCCGCGCTGCTCGGCGCGACCGTGCGCGAGACGATCGCCTACGCCCGCCCCGCCGCGACGCGCGCCGAGGTGCACCGCGCCGCCCGCGACGCCGTCGCCGACGCCTTCATCCGGGCCCTGCCGAACGGCTACGACACCCCGCTCGACCGCGCCCCGCTGTCCGGCGGCGAGCTGCAGCGGCTCGGCCTGGCCCGCGCCGCGCTCGCCGACGCCCGGATCGTCCTCCTCGACGACGCCACCAGCAGCCTCGACACCGCCACGGAGCTGAAGGTGACCCAGGCCCTCCGGCAGATCCTGGCCGGACGGACCAGCCTGGTGGTGGCGCGCCGCCCGGCCACGGCCGCCCGCGCCGACCTCGTCGCCTGGCTGGACGCCGGACGCGTGCGGGCGCTCGCCCCCCACGCGGACCTGTGGGCGGACCCGGCCTACCGCGCCGTGTTCTCCACCCGGGCGGCCTCATGACGGCTCCGCCCGCCGCGCGCCTGCTGCACCGCCACCTGCGCGGCCAGTGGCCCGCGTTGCGCCGGCTCTCCGCCTGGTCGGTCGTGGAGTCCCTGCCGATGTTCGCGTCCGGCCTGCTCCTGGCCCGCGCCGTCGACCACGGGTTCCTCGCGGGCCGCACCCTGACGGGCCTCGGCTGGCTCGCCGTCCTCGCCGCCCTGTACGCCGTCGGCGCGGTCGCGACCGGGCGGGTCTACCCGTGGCTGGCCGCGACCGTCGAACCGCTGCGCGACTCCCTGGTCACCGAGGTCGTCGCGGCGGCCCTCCGCCGGATGGCCGACCGGACCCCGGACGCGGCCGGCGCGGGCGTCTCCCAGGTCACCGAGCAGGCCGAGGCCGTCCGAGCCCTGGTGGGGACCGCGCTGCGCAACGTCCGCCAGCTGGTCTCCGCCGGCGCCGCCGCCCTCGTGGGCCTGGCGCTGCTGTCGCCCCTGCTGGCCCTCGTCATCTGCCTGTCCGTGGCGCTCGCCCTGGGGGTGTACGCGGCGTTCGTGGGCTTGCAGATCCGCCGCTACCGGGCGGTCATCCGCCAGGCCGAGCGCATCGGGGAGGCCGCCGCCACCGTCGTGCACGGCGTCCGCGACGTCGCCGCCTGCGGCGCCGAGGACCGCGCCGCCGCCGCGGTGGGCGAGGTCGTGGACACGCAGGCGGAGGCCCTGCGCGCCTACGCCCGCACCCGCTGGATCCGCCTCCCCGTCCTGGCCCTGGGGGTGCACCTGCCCCTGCTCGCCCTTCTCGTGCTGTCGCCCTACTTGACCGCCCACCACGGGCTCACCGCCGGGCAGATCGCAGGCGGCGCGGGCTACCTGGTGACCGGACTCCAGCCGGGCATCACCGTCCTGGTCGACGCGGGCGGCACCCTCCTGCTCAGTCTCGCGGTGGTCCTGGGCCGCCTCGCCGAGGTCTGCACCGTCCCCGAGGCGCCGCCGCCCGGCACGGCGACGGCCGAGTCGTCCGGCATCGAGGCCGACCACGTCACCTTCGCCTACTCCCCGCGCGCCGCCCCCGTCGTCGAGGACCTCTCGCTCCACCTCCCCGAGGGCACGCACCTGGCCGTCGTCGGCCCCAGCGGCACCGGCAAGTCCACCCTCGCGAACCTGCTCACCGGCCTCCTGGAACCCCAGAAGGGCAAGATCACGCTGGGCAAGGTCCCCCTCCCCCACCTGGACCGGGCAGACCTGCGCTCCAAGATCACGCTGATCCCGCAGGAGAGCTACGTCTTCGCGGGCAGCCTCCGCGACAACCTGACCTACCTGAACCCCAGGGCCGGCACCCGTGACCTGGACGAAGCCGCGGCCGCCGTCGGGCTCCGGGGACTCGTCGAACGCCTGGGCGGCTACGAGACCGACATCCCACCCGGCGGCGGTGACCTCTCCCAGGGCGAACGCCAGCTCATCACCCTGGCCCGCGCCTACCTGTCCCCGGCCAGAGTCATCGTCCTGGACGAGGCCACCAGCCACCTTGACCCCGCAGCCGAGGCCCGTGCCGAACAGGCCCTGGCGACCCGCGGCGGCACGCTGATCGTCATAGCCCACCGCATGACCTCAGCCGAACGGGCCCACCAGGTCCTCCTGCTGGACGGCCCGGTTCCCCTCCTGGGCACCCACGAGACCCTCCAGACCCGCAGCCGAACCTACGCAGCCCTAGTGGGCCACTGGCACACCTGAGTCACTGGGCCGGCTTTCGCCGTGCTCGTGCGAGTGCGCAGGGCGGGCGACGGACAGTTGGCACACCCCGTCCTTGCAGGAGCGCTGCAACCGGCCCATGGAGACGGTCTGCACCAGCCCGATCGCCCAGCAGGCCGGACACCCGCGCAGCGCGAGGAGGCCGATCGGCGCGAGCAGGAGGCTGACGGGTCCGAGCACCGGCAGCAGCGCGAACGCCCCGATCAATGCCCCGAAGCCCGTCGCACCGCGGAGCAGGTGCCGGGGAAGCGACGTGCTCGCGAAGGTCTGCCTGTCAGTCATCGCCGTCTCCTGAAACCGGGTGGGGTGCGCCCTGCAGCGTCTGATGGACCGACGCGCGGGCGCGATGCAGCCGCGACTTCATCGCGGGAACGCTGAGACCGAGCGCGTCGGCGACCATGCGCCCGCTGTATCCCTGGATGTCTCGCATGATGAGGACGTGTCGCTGGTCGGCGGGCAGAGCGGCGATCGCCGCCGCGACCCGGCCCGCCTCCAGGCGTCGCAGGACCTCGTCCTCGGCCGAGACCACGCTGACGTCCGGGACCTCGTCGTAGTGCGGCGGCCTCAGTCGCGCCCGCCGCAGGCACTCGTTGCGGACGATGCGGAACATCCACGATGCCAGCGCACCGGACGCCCGCAGGGTCCCGATCTTGCGGTACAAGATGATCAACGCCTCCTGCGCGGCGTCCTCGGCGTCCTCGGGCGACGCGCACAGGGTCCGGGCGAAGCGGCGCACGTGCGGGTGCGAGCCGGACACCAGCGCGGCGATCGACTCCAGATCACCGCCCTGCGCGGCGGCGATCATCCGCTCCCCGGGCCAGGTCCGCTCAGCCACGCGAGCGCCCCCGCCTGCGCAGCACGGTGACACTGCACGCGCACACGAGCACGGCCACGCCGATCACGACGGCACCAACGATCATGACAACCTCCCGGTCGAGTCCCGTGTCCGGCGCTCTTGCCGGCACCCCTATGAGAGGAACGAACCCGCAGAAAGGATTCATGCCGCGCGTCTGATGACCTGCATCCAGTCTCCGCACGCCGGAAGGCGAGCCTGCAGCAGGCCGCCAGGAACCGCGCCCCCGTCCACCCCAACCCCGCGGAGTCAGCCGAACCCGCTCTCACCTGGACGTCACGAGGCAGCCATGTCCCGGCAGGTATTGCCCATCATTAAATGGACCATTTGGACAACACTTGGCGCGCATGAGCGATAGTGCGAGAATTCGCGCAAACACCGGCTACTGGAAGTGAGCGGCATCATGACCAGGCCATGGGAAGCCGATCATGGCGCGGGGTTCCAGCGGAGGTTAGGGAAGACCGCCGCCGAGGTGGGCGACAGTCGCACGACGCAGGACTGCCCGGAGATCTGGGAGTTGGAAAACGGCGACATCGCCGTCATCGGCCGTGACGCCACCGGCGCCTACCGTGACCGTCTGCCTCCGGGCGTGAGCATCGGCTCCGACGAACGTCTCGTGATCATCTCTGGACGGCTTCTTTCGGCCGCCAAACCGGACATCCGCGATGCTTGATCGACTCGCCCGATTCCGGGGGGAGGTGCTGGACCATGCGGCCTACCATCGGGATTTCGCTCGCCAGTGCGAAGACCTGCGCGGGACCATCTGGAAACTCGAACGCTCCCAGGTCTTCCGCGAACCGGAGGATCCCAGCTGGCAGGCGTTCGCTTCCGGCGACTGGCGACGCGCCCTCGACCTGCTGGAAGAGGATCGCAAGGCCGTCCGGACCGAGGCCGACAGGAACCGGCGGCAAGGCTTGAAGATCAGGCGGGTTCGCGTGGTCGAGCGCCCCCTGAGCCCCTACGTCCAATGGGAGCTGCACGCGCTGCGGATGCTGGCGGAAGAAGGTTTCGAACTGCGCGTCCTCTCCGCCGACAACCTCGCCGACCTGGAGAATCAGGGCCAGTTGCCCGAGGTCGTCGTCGTTGGCGACCGCGTCCTCTACGAGGTCCGATATCTGCCCGATTGGACGCCTTGCGGTGCCCGCCGTATCAGGACGCCGGACGTGATCCGTACCGCCGCGTCCGAGATCGGCCGCCTATACCGCAGGGGCGAGCCATTGCTCCGCTTCTTCGAACGGGAAGTAGCCCCGCTACCCGCACCGGCCGTCTGAACTATCGTTCGTGGATGCCGTTCGTTCGCTTGGGCCGAAGCAGGGTGAAGACGTTCTCCCTCTGCCTCCTCACGCTTGTCGTCATAGCCCTTATCGCGGCTTCACCGTGGGGCTTGCGCGCCTTCGGCGGCCCGCCGGCCCGCTGGGAACGGTTGAGTTTCATCGGTCAGACCTACGGCGCCGCATCGGCGCTCCTGGCCGCGCTCGCACTGATCGGCATCGCGGCAACCCTGATCTTCCAGGCGTACGACACGAGGATCGCGCGGGAGGAGGCCCGGCGCATCGCCATAGCGGAGCTGCTCAAGATGGCCATGGACGACCCGGCCCTCGACGAGGCATGGGGACCGGTTCCGGCGGATGCGGACCGCAAGGCCAGGCGGCAGCTCATGTACATCAACATGATCCTCTCCGAGTGGCAGATGTCCTTCGAGACGAAAGCTCTTCCCGAGAAGAGGCTGCGCGCCATTTCGCGGGAGATGTTCTCGGGGCGTCCTGGCCGGGCCTTCTGGGAGGAGGCGCGTCAGGTGCGCATGGGGACCGCCGGGAGCAGGCGAGCGCGCCGGTTCCACGAGATCTTGGACGAGGAGTACGGGCTGGCCCCCGTTCCCCCGCCCGAGCGGCCGCAGGCTCGGCGCCGCTGGAGGTTTCTCGCCGGTTCGGCGGCAGGCGTCCTGGTGATGGCCCCTCTCGTCCGCCGGGCCATCACCCGCCGCCGCTTTTCCGGTTGAACTGCGGGCGGGGTGGGTGACAGCCGCACGACGCAGGAGTCGTCCGAGATCTGGAAGTTGGACACCGGTGACATCGTCGTCATCGGGCGTGATGCCACCGGCGCTTAGCGTGACCGCTCGCCGACGGGAGTGAGCATGGGTTCCGGCGGCCGGCGACGTGCGCTCGAACCGTTGGAAGAGGGGCGCGTCCGAGATCGGCCGCTTGTGCCGCAGAGGCGGGAAGCAGCCCCGCTACCTGCGAGCACCCGCCCACTCATCGCGTCGTGACTATTCGTCCAGCAGCAAGATCTCCAGGAACTCCTGCGGCGCGTCCCTCCAGACGTCGTGGCCGCTGTCCAGCGTGTGAACCCGCCAGGCCGGGTCGTCGGCCAGCCGGTCGCGGACGGCGGTGAACGGCGTGCCGTCCCACCCGGACAGGTACACGTAGTCCCGGGTCCTGACGTCGCGCAGGCCGGCCGCGTCCAGCCGGATTCGCTGGAGGAAGGAGGCCAGCGGATGCGCTGTCACGCGCGGGTCGCGGCCCGGCGGCGGCTGGACCGCGTACCCGTCCCCCGCCGCGCCGTCCAGGAACAGGCTGCGGTAGGCATCGGTGGTCAGGTCCCAGCAGGACTGGCCGTCCTCGGGTACGTAGGCGTCGCAGTAGACCAGGCGGCGCACCACGCCGGCGGGGGCGCGGTCGGCGGCACCGGTGATGACCATGCCGCCGTAGCTGTGCCCGACGAGAACGGCGTCGCCGACCTCCTCGGCAGCGAGCACGGCGAGTACGTCGTCGACGTGGGTGTCCAGATTGACAGTCGCGGAGTTCAGGTGGGCGCGGTCTCCGACGCCGGTGGGTGTCACGGTCAGCGCCCGGTGTCCGGCGGTGCGGAGCCGGTCGGCCAGGTCGGAGAAGTACCATCCGCCGCGCCAACCGCCGGGAACGAGGACGAAAGCTGTCATGCGTGTGTCAACGATGCCTTGATCACGCTGATTCCTTCCCCGGGCCGAACCGGGCGAGGGCGGCATCAGCCGCCCGAGCGGCCGCGGGCACGGCGCCGCCGGAGGTTTCTCGCGCCGTCACCCGCCGCCGCTCCTCTGCTTGACCTCGTGTTTGGTTGAGGTTTTAGCGTGACGGCTCCTGGTGTTCTCGGAAGGGGGCGTTGTGGGTTCTGGTTATGGGGCCGTTGGCGTGGCGGTGCTCGGGCTTGGGGAGATGGGGGGCGCGCTGGCGGAGGCGATTCTGGACGGCGGGCATCCGACCACCGTGTGGAATCGCACTGCGGGGAGGGGTGACGGGCTGGTCGCCAAGGGGGCGCGGCAGGCCGACGGCGTCCGCGATGCCGTTGCCGCCGGGCAGGTCGTGGTGGTCAACGTGAAGGGGAACTCCGTCGCTCGCGGACTGCTGGAGGCGGCGGGGGAGGTCCTGCGCGGACGGGTCGTCGTCAACCTGACGGACGGGACGTCGAGCGAGGTCAGGGAGGTGGCCGCGGTGGTCGCCGAGCGCGGCGGGGAGTACCTGCACGGGCAGATCATGACCATCGCGCCGGGCGTCGGACATCCGGACGCGACGGTCTTCTACGGCGGGCCCGCGGACGTCCACGAGCGTCACCGGGAGGTGCTGGGGCTTCTCAGCGGGCAGGCACCGCTGGTGTCCGAGGATCCCGGCGTCGCGGTGCTCTACGGCATGGCCGTCCACGGGACGATGTGGGGGCTCCTCAACGGGTTCCTGCACGCGGCCGCGGCGCTGTCGGACGCGGGTGTCGAGGTCGGGCGGTTCCTGGAGGAGGCCAAGAGTCCCCTTGCGTCGCTGTCGGCCTTCCTGCCGTCGATCGCCGAGGAGGTCGACCGGGGCCGGTTCGCGACGCCGTACGGGGCGCTGCGCCACCACCTGCCCTCGATCGAAGATCTCGTGCGGGAGAGCCGGGAGCGGGGCATCGACGACGAGTTCCCCGAGTACTCCCGGGCACTCGTGGCGGCGGCGGTCGAGCGGGGCCACGGAGACGACAGCTACTCCAGGCTCGTCGAGCACTTCCGCAAGGCGTAGACCGCGTGGCGCGCTGGGGCCTGTTCGTGAGATGTGTTCGGCCCGCTCACGGGTACTGGAGTTTCAAGGTGGCCTTGTATCGGCAGGCGAGTTCGTCGTAGGGCGTCGCTACGCCTCGGGCCTAAGCCGTCAGGCGGATTGCGCGGGTGCGGCCCCCAGAGCTCGGATCGCGAGATCGATCGCGGTGGTCAGGCGCTCCAGATCGTGGCCGGCGCGCTCTCGTACCCGTAGGCCGAGCACCGTCGTGAACAGCAACTCCACGGCTCCGTCGACGTCGAGATCGGCGGACAGCTCGCCTCGCTCCCGCCCCTCGGCCAGCACCGCCTGCAGGGCCTGCCGGGTGACCGTGAACGCAGCCTCGATCCGCTCATGGACCTGGTCGTCAGTGGTGCCGAGTTCGGTGGCGGTGTTGACCACGAAGCATCCGCGGCCGGTCGTGCCGTCGGCCGGGCAGGTCACCAGCCACAGCATCCATTCCCGCAGCACCTCGCGAACCGGGCGGTCACTCGCATCCAGACGCCGGCGGGCCTGCGTCGACTCGGTGGCCCGGTAATGGTCGAGCGCGCGCAGAAAGAGCGTGTGCTTGTCCGTGAACGTCCGGTACAGGCTGCTGGGCGTGAGCTTCAGCTCGTCGCCCAGGTCGCGCACCGAAGTGGCGTGGTAACCGCGTCGCCAGAACAGCTCGGTCGCCGAGGTGACCGCTTTCTTCTCGTCGAACTGCCGGGGTCGTGCCATGGGTTCACCGTACCCGACTTGTGGAGCGATCGCTCCCATACTAGGGTCCCAATTTGGGAGCGATCGCTCCCGAATTGGTGGAGGAGGATCCGTTGACGACCGCAGAGCAGACTCCCACCCAGAGACAGGAGCCAGGGACCCCGGACAAGAGTCGCTGGCTGCCGGTCTGCGTGGTGGCTCTGGGCACCTTCCTGCTGGTGACCGCCGAGCAGCTGCCGATCGGGCTGCTGACCTCCGTGGAGTCCGCGCTGTCGGTCTCCGAGGGGACGGCAGGACTGATGGTGACGGTGCCCAGCATCGTCGCCGGGTTCGCGGCGCCGCTGGTCCCGGTGATCGTCGGGTCGCTGGACCGCCGCATCCTGCTGGTCGGGCTGATGACCCTGATGACCGTGGCGAACCTGGGCTCCGCCCTGGCGCCGACCTTCGCGGTGTTGGTGGGCTCCCGGGTGCTGGTCGGCATAGCGATCGGCGGCTTCTGGGCGGTTGCCGCCGGTTTGGCGGTCCGGCTCGTCGCTCCCGCGGACGCACCTCGCGCCACAGCGGTCATTTTCGGTGGCGTCGGTGCCGCGAACGTTTTCGGCGTCCCGCTCGGCACCCTGGTCGGTGACCTCATCGGCTGGCGCATCGCCTTCTCTTCGCTCAGCGTCCTGGCGCTCGTGACCCTGATCGCTCTGCTGGCGGTACTGCCGAGGCTGGTCGCCTCCCAGGCCGTCCGGCCCAGGCTGCTGATGGAGCAGTTCCGCAACCGCGGCGTACGCGTTGGAATCATCGCGACGGTGCTCCTTGTGTTCGGCCACTTCGCCGCTTACACGTTCGTGAGCCCGGCGCTGCAGAAGCTGTCGGGGATCGACGAGCGCCATGTCGGTCCGCTGCTGTTCGGATTCGGTGCGGCCGGCATGATCGGCAACTTCGTCGCCGGTTCGGCGCTCTCCCGCCGCGTGCACCGCAGCGTGCTGACGATCGCGGTGGCCATGACGGCAGCGATGCCACTTTTCCTGCTGCTGGGTCAGACCGCGATCGGCGGCGCCATCCTGCTGATCGTCTGGGGCCTGGCCTTCGGCGGTGTGTCCGTGGGCCTCCAGACCTGGATGATCAAGACCGCTCCGCAGGCTGTGGAAGCCGCCTCCTCGCTGTGGGTGGCGGTGTTCAACCTGTCCATCGGTCTTGGCGCGCTGGCCGGCGGCGTCGTGGTCGACACGCTCACGCTCCAGGGCGTGTTCTGGCTCGGTGGCGCCTGCGCCTTGCTCGCCGCCCTGGCGATCTGGATCGCCCGTAGCGACCAAGCCCTGCGATAACCGAGATCCACTCGGGCTGCCCGGGCACCGGAGAAGGACCTCCAGTGCCCGGGCGGCTGCACTTCCAGAACAACATTCCAAACAGGCGCTGGCTACGGCTGGTCGCCGAGGCTGAGCAGGAGGGTGCGCAGGGTTTCGGCCAGGTCGTCTTGTTCGCGCCGGTCGAGGGCGGCGAGGAGGCGGCGCTCGTTCTCGAGGTGGGCGGCGACGGCGCGGTCGATGAGGTCGCGGCCGGCGGGGGTCAGGGCGACGAGGACGGTGCGGCGGTTGGCGGGGTCGAGGTCGCGCGTGACGTAGCCCTTGGCGACGAGCCGGTCCAGGCGGTTGGTGACGGCGCCCGAGGTCACCATGGAGGAGCGGGCCAGCATGCCCGCGGTGATGCCGCCGGGAGCGTCGGCGCGGCGGAGCGTGGCCAGGACGTCGAACTCGCCCCGCTCCAGCCCGAACTCGGCGAACAGGGCCTTGAGTTCGCGCTCGGCGATGCGGGTCAGCCGGGAGAGGCGGCCCAGGACCCTCATGGGGGACGCGTCGAGGTCGGGGCGGGCGCGAGCCCACTGCTCGACGATGAGGTCGACGGCGTCACGCTCCACGATTACCTCTCAACGTTGAACTGTTTGACATCAAGGTAGCACCGCCTCTACTGTCCTCAGCGTTAAACATTTCAACGTTGAGAGGTAGCTCCATGCGACGTCGGACGATCTCTGCCGTGCTGGTGTTCGGGCTGGCCGCCGCGACGGGCGCGCCGGCTCATGCGGCGGACGCCCGGGGCGGGACGGCGGTGTACCCGACCACGATCCGGCTGCCGGACGGGTTCCAGCCCGAGGGCATCGCGATCGGCCCGGGGCCGGTCGCCTACGTGGGCTCCATGGCCGACGGGTCGGTCTACCGCGCCGACCTTCGCACGGGAGCCGGGGCGGTCCTCGGCCGGGGGCCGGGCACGCCGGCCCTCGGACTCAAGAGCGACGGGCGCGGACGGCTGTTCGTGGCGGGCGGCACGGGCGGCGACGCTCGCGTGCTCGACGCCCGGACCGGACGGGTGCTGGCGTCCTACCGGCTGGCCACCGGTCCGTCGTTCGTCAACGACGTCACCATCACGCAGGGCGCCGCGTGGTTCACCGACTCCACCAACCCGGTGCTCTACAAGCTGCCGCTCGCCGGTGGACGACTTCCCTCCGCCGCGGTCCGGATTCCCCTGACCGGTGACCTGGTGTACCAGGGCGGTCCCGACAGCCCCGGCAGCGCGGGGTTCAACGCCAACGGCATCACGCCTACACCGGACGGGCGGGGACTGCTCGTGGTGCAGTCGAACACCGGCGGGCTGTTCCGCGTCGAGCCTACGGGCGAGACCCGCCGGGTGAACCTGCACGGCGAGTCGCTGCCGGAAGGCGACGGGCTGCTGCTGCGGGGCCGGACGCTGTACGCGGTGCAGAACCGGCTCAACACCGTGGCCGTCGTGCGATTGGACGCGGAGGGAACCGACGGCCGCGTCGTACGGCGGGTGACGGATGCCCGGCTCGCCCTGCCGACGACCGTGGCCGCCTTCGGCTCGCGGCTGTACCTCCCCAACATCCGGTTCTTCGCCACGGGACCGACTCCGGACGTCTCGTACAACGCGGTCGCCATCCCCCGCCCGTAAGCCCGATTCGCGTTTTACCCGGAGGCGCGGGCGGGCTTGGAACGAACCGGAGACAACTTGAACAACACCGCACGCGGCGGCTGACATGGCGGCGGACAACCAGGGCAGATCGACCGGCGTCGGACACCGAATGGCAAGGCGTCCGAATAGTCCATTTCTCTTGATCTGATGGGATACCTGGTTCATGTCGCGAATAGCTGCGGCCGTGGTGGCCGTCGTGGGACTGCTGGTCGCCGTGATGTCCGGGCTCGCGCAGTCCGCCCCGAGCCCGTCCGCCAAGCCCTCGCCGCCCGGCGTGGGAAAGAACGGCGAGGCGTGGGCCTGGACGCAGTTGGTGAACGGGACGAGCCACACGACCGAGGTCCGGTTCGCCACCACCGAGAACCCCGCCGGGAACTGCCCCACCCTGCAGTACGCCTTGGGAGGCAAGACGCAGACGGCGGTGCTGAGGAAGGTCAGCGATCCTTTCGTCACCGGTGGCGGGCTCCGGCAGTTCCCGACGACGTTCTGCGTGGCGCCGGTCCCCGACGGGGCGAGCAACGCGCTGATCGAGCCGTCCACGACCCTCGCGGCCACCGTGCATCCGGGGAATCTCCAGCTCCCGCTGCCCGAGTGGCCCGTGAACGGGCGTCCCCGGAGCATCGCGGTGATCGGTGACGCGGGATGCGAGGTCGTCTCGCCCACGGTCGGCGCCCCGCAGAACCAGGACTGCCAGAAGAACTGGCCGCTGGAGCCGCTCTCCGTGCACGCGGCCGCGCAGTCCCGGCCGGACCTGGTGGTCCACGTCGGCGACTACGTGTACCGGGAGACGCCTGAGGGCGCCGACGACGCCACTCCGGGGTGCGACACCCAAGGGCAGGCCGCCGACTGGAGTTGCCTCATCAAGGACTTCCTGCGGCCCGCCCAGGCCCTTCTCGCCGAGGCGCCCTTCATCTTCGCGCGGGGCAACCACGAGGTCTGCACGCCTCCGAAGGTGGGGCGGGGCGCCGAATGGTTCCGCTATTTCGCCACGGTTCCTCAGAAGAACAACGAGTGCTTCTCCCTGCCGCAGACGCAGACCGAGCCCGTCCAGATCAATGCGGGCACGTTGCATTTCATCCTGTTCGACTCCAGCTCGGCGAGCGAGAGGAACAAGCCGGACCAGGCCCAGGCCGCCCGGTACGCGAAATGGTTCGACGAAGTGAACGCCCTGGCCGCCAACCATCCGGCGCACGACTACTTCCTGATCACCCACAAGCCGCTGTGGATGGTCAAGCAGGCCTCGTCCACCGCCGTGACGTGGATCAACCCGACGCTGGCGAGCGCGGTCAGGCAGACGGCGAAGGGGGCGCTGGCCGGCAACATCGACCTGGTGATGTCCGGGCACGTGCACCTCTACCAGATGCTCGACTTCCTCAACAGCCCGCGTCCTCCGCAGCTGACCGTGGGCTCGTCCGGGACGACGCTCGACACGCCGCCGGACGACACCAAGGTGATGGGCAAGACCGTCGACGGCGAGACCGTGCAGCACTCGGTCTCACGGGGTGTCCACGGCTACGCGCTCCTGCGCGACACGGGCGGTCAGTGGCATCTCACCTTCCACGGGGTGTCCGGTCAGGCGTGGCCGCTGAACTGCGCTCTGAGCACCGGGGCCACCAAGGAATTCGACTGCAAATAGGCGGATTCATGGATGCAGGGCCGTGTCGGGCGGGGTTTCGGCGACGCGGGTGAAGCGGACGGTCAGGCCGTCGCGTTCGGGGGCGCAGCAGTAGGGTCCCGCGGCGGCCATGACGCCGGGAGGGAAGGGCGCCAGGCGGATCATCCGCCAGGGATCGTCGCCGGCGCGGGCTCGGATGGTCACGGCGTCGCCTGAGCGGCTGGCGCGGATGGTCACCTCGCGGCGCTGCCACGGGACGGGCGCCGAGGACCAGTCGGACATGCCGTGGGTCACCACCGCGCCCAACTGGAGGGCGCCGTCGCAGTACTCGGCGCCCGCCTTGATCCAGGTCGTCTCGGAGAGGCGGACGAGGAGGCCGGCCTGGTCGAACTGGTGGTCGTAGGCGGCGACGAAGGAGACCTCGATCGCGGCCTCGGGGCCGAAGGGGGACAGCAGGGCGTGCCCGCTGTCGCGGTCGTAGCCGTAGGACGTCGTGCGCCAGAAGTCGCCGCCCCGCGCCGCGGTGACGACGAGGGCGGGGCCGTCGGGCGTCGCGGACGGCGGCGGGTTGAGCCATTCGCCGGTGATCATAGGTCGGAAATCTACGTCAGGGGGTGGAGTCAACCCCACCACCAGGGGTGGGTTTTACCTCCCATGATCGGGTAGCTGAACCCAGTGTCTCCGGAAATGTCAGACGCGAAGGTTGTCATTGGACGGGGACGACCGGGCTGGGAGGGCACGATGGTGAGCGGAGCGGCAGTGGGCGGGGCGGTGCGCGGCCGGATGCGGCCGCTGCTCACCGAGGTGGGGCTGCTGGCGGTCCTGTTCGCCTTCTACAAGTGGGGCCGGACGCTGATCGAGGGCGGCCCCGGGCAGGCGATGGCGAACGCGCACGTTCTGTGGCGGTTCGAGCGGGAATGGCTGCCGAGCGAGGTCGGATTCCAGCATTGGGCGCTCGGATGGGACCACGCGGCGTTCCTCGCCAATGTCTATTACGTGAGCGTCCATTTCCCCGGAACGGCGCTGCTGCTGATCTGGCTTTATGTGCGGCACAGGCCGGCCTATGCCAGGGTGCGCAACGAATTGGTGGCGCTGACGGCGGCCGGCCTCGTGGTGCACACGATGTTCCCGCTGGCGCCGCCCCGGCTGGCGGGGATCGGGGCCGTCGACACGATGCTGACCGTGGGACCGTCGGCCTACCCGGCGGCGGCCGACGGGATCGCCAACCAGTACGCGGCCATGCCGTCCCTGCACATCGGGTGGGCGATCCTGGTGGCCGTGGCGGTGTTGCGGGTGTCGCGGAGCCGGTGGCGGTGGGTCGTCGCTCTGCACGCGCCGCTCACGGTCCTCGTGGTGGTGGTGACGGCCAACCACTACTGGACGGACGGGATCGTCGCCGCGCTCCTGCTGGCCGGCGCCATGGCGCTGGTTTCCCTGGCCGGACGGATGCGGCAAGCTGTGGGTCATGCTGCCGACGCACACGAGTCCCGAGGTCCCGGACGTCCCCGTGGCGGTCCTGCCGATCGGGAGCCACGAGCAGCACGGCCCGTTCCTCCCCCTCGCGACGGACACGGTGATCGCGTGCACGATCGCGGCGGAGATCGCGAAGGCGTACCCGGTGCGGACGCTCCCGCCAGTGACGATCTCGTGCTCGCATGAGCACGCGGACTGGCCCGGGACGGTGAGCATCTCGGCGGCGACCCTGTACGCGGTGGTCAGGGACGTCGCCGAGTCGCTGCGCCGGGCCGGCGTCCCCAAGCTCGTGCTGGTCAACGGGCACGGGGGCAACTACGTGCTCGGCAACGTCGTGCAGGAGGCGCACGGCGACATGGCCCTGTTCCCCGCGATGGAGCACTGGGAGGCGGCGGAGAGGGCGTCCGGCGCGGAGACGTCCGCGGTCAGCGACATGCACGCCGGGGAGCTGGAGACCTCCATCCTGCTGCACGCCCATCCGGAACTGGTCCGGGACGGGTACCGGACCGCCGACCATCTGGCCGACGACCGCCGGCACCTCCTGACGACGGGGATGGCGGCCTACACGACGTCGGGCGTGGTCGGGCGGCCGTCACTGGCCAGCGCCGACAAGGGCCGGGAGACGCTGCGGAGCTTCGTCGCGTCGTTCGGGGACGTCCTCGCGGTGCTTCAGCAGCAGGGCGGCCGCACCGGGCAGGGACGCGACGAAGGTGAGCACCCCGTACACGACGGAGACGGTCAGGCCGTGCGCTGAGCCGCAGATCGCCTGCCCGACGACCTCGAACGGAGACGATGAGATGCGGCATCGGAAGCGGACCGAGCAGCCATCATGAGCACCACGGCAAGGAGCC
>NZ_JBFARL010000182.1:0-15440 GCF_040674655.1 Actinomadura sp. NPDC049753
TCACCGGCGCCGAATGGGCCGTGGACGGGGGAGCGCTACGGCAACTCTGAGCCGGCGGGGCGGGCGGGCCGGGGGGGCCGGGCCCCCCGCGCGGGGCCGGCCCGGGGGGGTCCCCCCCCCGCACCCCGGGGGCCCGCCCGCGCGACCCGCGGCCGGCCGTCCGCACGAAAGGACGCATGATCATGAGCGTTGACGCGCTGAAGGGCGCCCTCCCGGGCTACGCCAAGGACACCAAGCTCAACCTGGGCTCGCTGACCTCGACCTCCCAGCTCACCGACCAGCAGCTGTGGGGGACGGTCCTGGCCTGCGCCCTCGCCACGCGGAGCGCCGTCGTCATCCGCGAACTCGCCGAGGAGGCGGGCGACAACCTGTCCGCCGAGGCGTTCGAGGCGGCCAAGGGCGCCGCGTCGATCATGGCGATGAACAACGTGTACTACCGCGCCACCCACCTGATCGGGGACGAGACGTACGCGACCCTCCCGGCCCGGCTGCGGATGTCGATCATCGGCAGGCCCGGCGTGGAGAAGGTCGACTTCGAGCTGTGGTGCCTCGCCGTGTCGGCGATCAACGGCTGCGGGCGGTGCCTGGAGTCGCACGAGAAGGTCGTCCGCGAGGCCGGCCTGTCGCGCGAGCTCGTCCAGGAGGTGCTGCGGATCGCCGCCGTGGTGAACGCGACCGCCGCGACGCTGGAGGCCGAGGCCGCGCTGGCCCCCGCCACGGTCTGACGGCCCGCCCGCCCGACGGCCCGCCCGTCCGGCGGTAGGCGAAAGGCCCGGACGGATTCCGTCCGGGCCTTTGCCGTGCCTGTGGGCCGTGCCCAGCGGGCCGTCCCTACTCCCACTCGATGGTGCCCGGGGGCTTGGAGGTGATGTCGACGGTGACGCGGTTGATCTCGCGGACCTCGTTGGTGATGCGGGTGGAGATCCGCTGCAGGACGTCGTAGGGCAGCTTCGCCCAGTCGGCCGTCATCGCGTCCTCGCTGGTCACCGGGCGCAGGACGATCGGGTGCCCGTAGGTGCGGCTGTCGCCCTGCACGCCCACCGACCGCACGTCCGCGAGCAGGACCACCGGGAACTGCCAGATGTCGCGGTCGAGGCCCGCGCGGGTGAGCTCCTCGCGGGCGATGGCGTCGGCGTCCCGGAGGATGTCCAGGCGGTCGCGCGTGACGGCGCCGATGATGCGGATGCCGAGGCCGGGGCCGGGGAACGGCTGCCGCCAGACGATCTCGGCCGGGAGGCCGAGCTGCTCGCCGAGCGCGCGGACCTCGTCCTTGAACAGCGTCCGCAGCGGCTCGACCAGCTTGAACTGGAGGTCTTCGGGGAGGCCGCCGACGTTGTGGTGCGACTTGATGTTGGCCGCGCCGGTGCCGCCGCCCGATTCGACCACGTCCGGGTAGAGGGTCCCCTGGACAAGGAACTCGACCGGTTCGGCCGGTTCTCCGGCGGAACCCGCGCCGCCGTGGACGATCTCCCGGGCCGCCTCCTCGAACACCCGGATGAACTCGCGGCCGATGATCTTGCGCTTCTCCTCCGGGTCGGTGACGCCGTCGAGGGCGGACAGGAAGCGCTCCTGGGCGTCCACGACGTGCAGGTTGACCCCGGTGGCGGCGACGAAGTCCTTCTCGACCTGCTCGGGCTCCCCCTTGCGCAGCAGGCCGTGGTCGACGAACACGCAGGTCAGCTGGTCGCCGATGGCGCGCTGGACGAGCGCGGCGGCGACGGCGGAGTCCACGCCGCCCGACAGCGCGCAGATCACCCGCTTGTCCCCGACCCGCTCCCGGACGGCCTCGATCGACTCGTCCGCGATGTTCACCATCGTCCAGTTCGGCCGGCACCCGGCGCCCTCGTAGAGGAAGCGCCGCAGGATCTCCATGCCGTGCTGGGTGTGCAGGACCTCGGGGTGGAACTGGACGCCGAAGAAGCCGCGCTCCAGGTCCTCCATGCCCGCGACCGGGGTGACGTCCGTGCTGGCCGTCACGGTGAAGCCGGCCGGGGCGCTGCTCACGAAGTCGCGGTGGGACATCCACACCGCCTGCTCGTGCGGCAGGCCCGCGAACAGCATGCCGGGGGACGCGACGGCGACGGTGGCGCCGCCGTACTCGGCGACGTCGGAGTTCTCGACCGTCCCGCCGAGGGCCTGCGCCATGACCTGGTGGCCGTAGCAGATGCCGAGCGTGGGGACGCCGATGTCGAACAGCCCCTCCGGCACGACCGGGGCGCCCTCGGCGTACACCGACGCGGGCCCGCCCGAGAGGATGATCGCCTTGGGCCGCTTGGCGAGCATCTCCGCCGCCGGCATGGTCGACGGCACGATCTCGCTGAACACATGGCACTCGCGGACCCGTCGTGCGATCAGCTGCGCGTACTGCGCGCCGAAGTCGACGACGAGGACGGTGTCAAAGGACTGGTCTGCGACCACCAACTACGCCTTTCGCCCGGTCGGAAGGGACTTCCCAGTCTACGGGCCGCTGCCTGCGCCGATGCGCCCGGTCTCCGACATGATCGTCACTGAGGGCGACTGTCCTATAACGGTCGGCATCCATTTACCTCGATCACACGTGCACGATGACTGCGGTCTGATATCAGTTGATGACGCACTGTGTTCGGTGAAGCGTTGTTTCTCCGAAACGCCGTGCTCGTCGAAACACCGTGCTCGCCGGAACGCCGTCCCTAGGAGTGCCGTGAAGCCGCTCGCCGCCGCCGCTCTGCTCGCCGCCCTCGTCCCCGCCGCGACCTTCGGGCAGTCCGCGCCGTCCGCGAGCACCGGACCATCCGCGCGGCCAGGGCACGAAAGCCGCGACGACGACTGCGGGCACCCGCCGGCGGCGGCCGAGGCGCGCCACCGGACGGACGGCCATCCCCGAGACCGCATGGATCTCAGCCCCGCCGAGGCCGCCGCCGTGGAGAGGCGCCTGAACCGGATCCTGGACGGTCTCGGCCCAGGGAAGCATGGATCCTCGAAGGGCGCCGGCCAGCGCAGGGCCGCGCAGATCACCATTCCGGTCTACTTCCACGTGATCCACGCCGGCGCGAAGGGCAACGTGTCCGACGCCATGATCGAGCGCCAGATCAGCACGCTGAACACGTCCTACGGCGGGGGCAACGGCGGCGCGGACGCGCACGTCTCCTTCACGCTCAAGGCCGTGAGCCGCACCGACAACGCGGCATGGTTCGGCGACCCGGAACGCTATGAGGGCACCTACAAGCCGAGGCTGCACAAGGGCGGCAAGTCGACGCTGAACCTGTACAGCACCTACATCGGCGGCGACCTGCTCGGCTGGTCGACGTTCCCCTGGAAGTACAAGTCCGACCCCCAGATGGACGGCGTGACCGTCCACTACGCCAGCATGCCGGGCGGCTCCATCGAGAACTTCAACAAGGGGTTCAGCGCGACCCACGAGGTCGGGCACTGGATGGGGCTCTACCACACCTTCCAGGACGGCTGCAGCGGAGAGGGCGACCGCGTCGCCGACACTCCCGCCGAGCGCGACCCGACGAACGGCTGCCCGTCCTTCAAGGACACCTGCCCCGTCCCCGGGGAAGACCCGGTGCACAACTACATGGACTACAGCTACGACACCTGCATGACGTCGTTCACCCCAGGCCAGGGCACCCGCATCCACAACGTGTGGACCGCCTACCGCGCCTAGCGCTTTCTCCCGCCTCCGACGGTTTCACCGGGAAGCGGGCTTGAGACGGGTGGCGGCTTCCGGTGGAAGGCGGCGGACGGCCTCGCGCAGCGTGACTCCTGACATGGCGCCCACGCGTGGCTCGACCCAGGCGGCCACCCACTCCGGGTCTTTCTTGGACAGCTCTCGGAGCACCCAGCCGAGAGCCTTGCGAATGAAGAACTCGCGTTCGCCTATGAGCGCGTCCCCGTAGCGGCCGATGCGGTCGAGATCGGGGTCGCCGGCCCGAACGCCCCCCAGGAGCGCCAGCATGGCCGTGCGCCTCACCCACATGTAGGGATCGGTGACCCACACGTCTAGGACCGTCCCCAGGTCCGGGTTGCGGACGACCAGCGCGCCGACGACCTTCTCGGCGAGCTGGTCGACGTAGACCCAGCTCGCCGAGTCCCTGACGAGCCGTTCCGCCAGGCCCACATCGCGCGGCTCCAGCAGCGCCGCCCGCTTCATGAGGACCTCTATGGCGGCCATGCGGGCCTCGTGCACCGGGCGGCCTTCGTCGGCGACGTCCCAGAGCGTCACCGCGAGAGCGACCAGTTCCTCCCGGGTCGGCATGCTCTTGACCGCCGACAACGCGACCTTGCGCAGCGCGGGAACCGTGACGCCGATATGGGCGAGATCGCTTTTCAGGTAGCGCTTCTCCCCTTCGGCGCGCACCGGGTCGGCCTGCGCTCTCAGCTCGGCCAGGATCCGCGCCGCCTCACCCTCCACGTCCATGGGGGACACGCTACGCCGCCGCGCTACGGGGCCGTATTCAGCATTACGCGCGCCTGTTCGTCCAGGTTTGCTAAAGACGTGCTGTTTGTTCGCATCCACCCTGGTTCCAGCGATGACTCCGCTCCCCACGCGCGCGCTCCCCCGCACGCGCCCACCCCCAAGGAGTTCCATGAAACGCGCCGGAATCGCCGCCGTCCTCGGCATGGCCGCCGCCTTCACGGCGTACGCCCCCGCCGCCCCCGCCACGCTGGCCGCCCCGTCCGCCCCGTCCGCCTCCTCCACGGTGTGCGCCGACCAGCCCGCCCAGGCCCGCGTCCGCGCCGGGGCCCACGCCACCGAGCGGAACCAGCCCGGAACGGCCCAGGTCGCCGCGATGGAGAAGGACTTCCAGAACCGCCTGGGCAAGCTGAGGAAGACGAGCACGGCGGCAGCCATCACCGTTCGCGTGCACTTCCAGGTCGTCTACGGCAGCGCGGGCAACGTCTCCGACTCGGTCCTGACCAAGCAGCTCAGCGTCCTCAACAACGCCTATGCCAGCAGCGGCGTCACGTTCACTCTGGCCGAGATCAGGCGGACGCAGAACGCGGCCTGGTTCTCCGACCCCGAGGGCTACGAGTCCCAGATGAAGTCGGCCCTGCACACCGGCAACGCGCAGGACCTCAACTTCTACACGGCCGACCTCGGCAGCAGCCTCCTCGGCTGGGCCACGTTCCCGAGCAGTTACCGCTCCAAGCCCAAGATGGACGGCGTCGTCGTCCACTACCAGAGCCTTCCGGGCGGCTCGCTGGGCAACTACAACGAGGGCGACACCGGAACCCACGAGGTGGGCCACTGGATGGGGCTCTACCACACGTTCCAGGGCGGGTGCAGCAGTACCGGCGACAGCGTCTCCGACACGCCCGCCGAGCAGAGCCCGGCCTCGGGCTGCCCGACCGGCCGCGACACCTGCTCCACGGCCGGCGCCGACCCCATCCACAACTTCATGGACTACAGCTACGACTCGTGCATGTACGAGTTCACGCCGGGCCAGTCCACGCGCATGAAGAACCAGTGGGCCGCCTACCGCGCCTGATCCGGGCTTCCGGCGCCGGAGCGGTGGCCCGCTCCGGCGCCGGACTCGTCCGCCCTCAGGTGATGTCGACGATCGGGAGCTTCAGGGCGGCGGGGGCGCCGGCCGGGACGGCCGGGTTCTTCGGGGCGACGGGGGCCACGCGGCGGTAGGAGTCGCCGAGGGCGGGACGCGGGTCGTCCTCCGAGCGGTTCGGCCAGAACGCCATGGCGCGCTCGGCCTGCGCCGTGATGGTGAGGGACGGGTTGACGCCCAGGTTGGCCGAGACGGCGGAGCCGTCCACGACGTGCAGCCCCGGGTGCCCGTAGACGCGGTGGTAGGGGTCGATCACCCCCGTCTCGGCGGAGTCGCCGATGGCGCAGCCGCCGAGGAAGTGCGCGGTCATCGGGATGTCGAACAGGTCGCCCCAGGTGCCGCCCGGGATGCCGCCGATCTCCTCGGCGATCCGGCGGGTCGCCTCGTGCCCCTCGGGGATCCACGTCGGGTTCGGCTCGCCGTGCCCGGCCGTCGCGCGGACGTCCCAGCCGAACGGGCCCTTCTTCGGGCGCAGCGTGATCGAGTTGTCGCGGGTCTGCATGACCAGGGCGATGACCGTGCGCTCCGACCAGTGGCGGACGTCGAAGAGCTGGAGGAGGTCGCCCGGCTTGCGCAGCACCTCGCGGGCGAACTTGCGGATCCGGGGCGTGTGCCGCTCGCCCGGCCGGTCGCCGTCCACCAGGAGGGTCTGGAGGGAGGCGAGCAGGTTCGAGCCCCGGCCGTACCGGACGGGCTCGACATGGGTGTCCGGCGTCGGGTGGAACGACGACGTGATCGCCACGCCCTCGGAGAAGTCCGGCCCCGGCCGGCCGTTGCGGCGCCCGCCGCCGAGGATCGCCTCGGAGTTGGTGCGGGTCAGGGCGCCGAGCCGGTCGGACAGGCGCGGCAGCAGCCCGGTCGACTTGAGCTTGTGCAGGAGCTTCTGCGTCCCGTAGGTGCCCGCGGCGAAGACGACCTGCTCGGCGGTGAGCGTCCTGCGGTTGCGGCCGAACGAGCCCGTGCGGACGATCTCGACCTCGTACCCGCCGCCGGCGCGCGGCCGCACCGAGGTGACGCGGCTGAGCGGCATCACCCGGGCGCCCGCCCTCTCGGCCAGGTACAGGTAGTTCTCGGTCAGCATGTTCTTCGCGCCGTGGCGGCAGCCCACCATGCACTCGCCGCATTCCAGGCAGCCGCGCCGGCGCGGGCCCGCCCCGCCGAAGTAGGGGTCGGCGCTCTCGATCCCGGCGCCGCTCCCGAAGTAGACGCCGACCGGCGTCTTCACGAAGGTCTCGCCCTTGCCCATCCGGTCGGCGACCCGCTTCATGACCTTGTCGGCCGCCGTCGTCGTCGGGTTCTGGACGACTCCGAGCATGCGTTTGGCCTGCTCGTAGTAGGGCGTGAGCTCGTCCCGCCAGTCGGTGATGTGCGCCCACTGCCGGTCCTTGAAGAACGGCTCCGGCGGGACGTACAGCGTGTTGGCGTAGTTGAGCGATCCGCCGCCGACGCCCGCGCCCGCCAGCACCATCACGCGGCTCGACTTCGCGCCGCGGATGAGGTGCATCCGCTGCATGCCGGTCAGGCCGAGCGCGGGCGCCCACAGGTAGCGGGCGATGCGCCAGTTCGTCTTCGGCAGCTCCGGATAGCGGGACCCCGGCGCGCCGCCCGGGTTCGTGTCGAAACGGCGGCCGGCCTCGATGACGCCGACCCTGTAGCCCTTCTCGGTCAGCCGGAGCGCCGAGACGCTGCCGCCGAACCCCGACCCGACGACGAGCACGTCGAAGTCATGCTTCACAGGCGATCCCTACTTGATCCGCAGCTTCTTCATGAGCTTGATGCCGGTGGCCATGTAGTCGGCGAAGGTGTCGTAGCCGATCGCGCCGGGCGGCTCCAGGTCCATGAAGTGCTGGCTCGCGACGGTCTGGACCTCGGTGAACTTCAGCAGCCCCTCGGCCCCGTGGCGGCGTCCCACCCCGGACTGCTTCATCCCGCCCATCGGGGAGTCGTAGGAGGCGTAGGCGGCGCCGTAGCCGTCGTTGATGTTGACCGTCCCCGCCTGGATGCGGGCGGCGAGGCGGCGGCCCCGCGCCGGGTTCTTCGTCCACACCGACGCGTTCAGCCCGTAGGGCGTGTCGTTGGCGCGGGCGACGACCTCGTCCTCGTCCCGGTACTTGTAGACGGCGACGACGGGGCCGAACGTCTCGTTCGCGCACAGGTCCATGTCGCCGTTGACGTCAGCGAGGACCGTCGGCTCGTAGAACAGCGGGCCGACGTCGGGACGGGCCTTCCCGCCGGCCAGGACGGTCGCGCCCTCCTTGACGGCCTGGTCCACGTGCGCCGTCACCGCGTCCAGCTGGCGCTTGTGGGTCAGCGAACCCATCTCGGCGTCGAAGTTCAGGCCGGTGCCCAGCCGCATGCCCTTGACGAGTTCGACGAACCGCGGCACGAACCGGTCGTAGACGTCCTCGTGCACGTACATCCGCTCGATCGAGATGCACAGCTGACCGGCGTTGGTGAAGCACGCGCGGACGGCGCCGCGCGCGGCGCGCTCGACGTCGGCGTCCGGCATGACGATCATCGGGTTCTTGCCGCCGAGCTCCAGCGAGTAGGCGACCAGCCGCGGCGCCACCTTCTCCGCGATCGCCTTGCCCCCGCGCGTGGAGCCGGTGAACGAGACGTAGTCGGCGTTCTCCACCAGCGGGTCGCCGATCTCGGCGGGATCCCCGACGACGATCTGCCAGAGGTCGCGGGGCAGCCCGAGCGAGACCAGCAGGTCCAGCACCCACAGGCTGGACAGGCACGTCTGGGTGTCGGGCTTGTGGACGACGGCGTTGCCCGCCATCAGCGCCGGAGCGATGTCGCTGGCGCCGAGCGCGAACGGGTAGTTCCACGGCGCGATCAGCGCCACGACGCCCTTCGGGTGCCGCAGTTCCTGGACGCGGGTCAGCCCCGGCATCATCCCCTTGCGGCGGCGGGGCTTCAGCAGCCGCGGCGCCCGCCGGGCGTAGTAGAGCGAGCACAGCGCGACGTCGAGGAACTCCTCCATCGCGTGCCGGCGCGCCTTGCCGGTCTCCAGCTGGATGATGTCGAGGATCTCCGCGCGCCGGTCGACGAGCGCGTCCGCGAGCCGCAGGAAGGGCTTGGCGCGCTCTCCCGCGGGCAGCGCCGCCCAGGCCCGCTGCGCCTCGCGCGCCCGCTCGTAGGCGGCCCGGACGTCCTCGGGGCTCGACAGCGGAACGGTCGCGAGGGGCTCACCGGTGAAGGGGCTCGGGATCGTCGCGGTCTCGGCGCCGTCCGAGGCGACGTGCGAGACCAGCCGGTCGATCAGAGTCCGGGGAAGCGTGTGCTCTGCCGCGCCCTTGGCAGAGCCTGTCGCGCTCTCGGCAGAGCCTGTCGCGCCTTCGGCAGAGTCCGCCGCGCCTTCGGCAGAGCCTGTTGGGCCGTCGGCGGGGTCTGCCGCGCCTTCGGCGGGAACCGTCGGGGATGCCATGCAGGCAGGGTATGACCACCCGCCCAGTTTGGCTACCCGCAAGTAATGCGCTACTTGCAGTGATATGCCCCACTAGGGTCGCTATCTCCGTTCGCGCTCCCCGCCGCCTCCGTCCGCGATTGACGACCTCTGCCGAACGGACCGTTCCAAGCCGGGTGGAGTTGTGCAACTCGAAGACTGACCGACCCCGCCCGGTGTATCCCGAAAGCAGGAGGAGAATTCCAGCGCCGTCGGGGGCGGCGCTGCCCAGGGGAGGGGACAGCGATGACGCACGCCCGCGGCCACACACCCGAGAGCGGCGCCGCCCGCCCCGGCGCGCGCCGGGACCGCCGCGAGCAGACCCGCGCCGCCCTGCTCGCCGCCGCCGAGCGCCTCTGGGCCGAGCGCGGCATCCACGGCGCCTCGCTCGACGACATCGCGGCGGCCGCCGGGCTCACCAAGGGCGCCGTCTACTCCAACTTCGCGGGCAAGACCGACCTGCTCCTCGCCCTGATGGAGCGCATCACCAGCGCCCGCACCCGCACCGACGTCTGCGACGAGCTCCGCGCCGCCGCCGAGGACGCCGACCGCACCGGCCGCCCGTCCCGCCGCGACTCCGACGAGGCCCCCCGCCGCCTCGCCCTGCTCCTGGTCGAGTTCTGGCTCTACGGGATGCGCGACTACGCCGCCGGGTGGCGCATCGCCGACTGGTACGCCGAACGCCGGGAACAGCTGGCCCGGGAACTGGAGCCCGCCGACGGCCCCGCCCACGACGGCCCGGCCCCGGGCGAGCTGGCCCCGGGCGAGCTGGCCCCGGGCGACCGCGCCACCCTGACCATGGCCCTCGACTTCGGCCTGGCCTTCCAGCACCTCCTCGACCCCGTCCGGGTCCCGGCCGACCTCTACAGCACCGGCAAGACCCTCGTCCAGGGACGGCCCCGGCCCTGACCCGCCGGCGTCCGGGTCAGGGGGTGGCCACGGGCACGATGTCGGGAGCGCCCCGGCGGCGGGCGTCGGCCTCCTGGTCGCCGTCCTGGGTCTGGGAGGCGCGTTCGGCCTCGACGCGCTTGCGGTAGTACTCGATCTCCCGGTCGCGCTGCTTCTTGGACCAGCCGAGGACGGGCGCGAGAAGGTCGGCGGCCTCCTGGGCGACGCCGACGCCGCGGTCCCACGTCTCGATGGAGATGCGCGTGCGGCGGGCGAGGACGTCGTTGAGGTGGCGGGCGCCCTCGTGGGTGGCGGCGTAGACGACCTCGGCGCGCAGGTAGTCGTCGGCGCCGTCCAGCGGCTTGGCGAGGTCGGGCTTGTCGGAGATGAGTTCGAGCAGGTCGTCCAGGAGCGTCCCGTAGCGGCGCAGCAGGTGCTCGATCCGGGCGACGTGCAGGCCGGAGCGCGCGGCGAGGCGGTGCCGGGCGTTCCACATGGCCTGGAAGCCGTCGCCGCCCACGAGCGGGATGCGGTCGGTGCAGGACTCGGCGACCTTGCCGTCGAGGCCGTGCGCGACGGCGTCGATGGCGTCCTTGGCCATGACCCGGTAGGTCGTGTACTTGCCGCCCGCCACGAGGACGAGACCCGGGACGGGGTGCGCGACCACGTGCTCGCGGGAGAGCTTCGACGTCTCCTCGGTCTCGCCGGTGAGGAGGGGGCGCAGGCCCGCGTAGACGCCCTCCACGTCGTCATGGGTGAGCGGCGTGGCGAGGACGGCGTTGACGTGGTCCAGGACGTAGTCGATGTCGGCCTTGGACGCGGCGGGGTGCGCCCTGTCGAGGTCCCAGGCGGTGTCGGTGGTGCCGATGATCCAGTGGCGGCCCCAGGGGATCACGAACAGCACCGACTTCTCGGTGCGCAGGATAATCCCGGTCGCGGAGTGGATGCGGTCCTTGGGCACCACCAGGTGGATGCCCTTGGACGCCTTCACGTGGATCTGGCCGCGGCCGCCGACGAGCTCCTGGATGTCGTCGGTCCACACGCCGGTGGCGTTGACGACCTGCTTGGCGCGGACCTCGCTGGTCGTGTTGCCCTCAAGGTCGCGGATGCGCAGGCCGGTGACGCGCTCCCCCTCGCGCAGGAACCCCAGGCACTGGGTGCGCGAGGCGATCTGGGCGCCGTACTCCGCGGCCGTCCGCAGGGCGGTCATGACGTAGCGGGCGTCGTCGACCATCGCGTCCCAGTACTGGATCGCCCCGGTGAAGGCGTCCTTGCGCAGGGACGGCGCGAGGCGCAGCGCCCCGCGGCGCGTCAGGTGGCGGTGGTGCGGGACGCCGCGCGTGCTGCCCATCTGGAAGGCCAGCGCGTCGTAGAGGGCCACGCCCGCCCCGAGGTACGCGCGCTCCCACACGCGGTGCGTGGTCGGCAGCATGAACGGGACGGGCTGCACCAGGTGCGGCGCGATCTGCTGGAGCAGCAGCGCGCGCTCGGTCAGGGCCTCCCGGACGAGGTCGAAGTTGTACTGCTCCAGGTACCGCAGCCCGCCGTGGATCAGCTTGGACGACCGGGACGACGTGCCCGACGCGAAGTCGCGGGCCTCGACCACTGCGACGGACAGGCCCCGGGTCGCCGCGTCAAGCGCCGCGCCCGCGCCGACGATGCCGCCGCCGACGACGACCACGTCGAACTCCTCGCGGGCCATGCGGTCGAGCGCCGCCGCGCGCTCGGCCGGGCCGAGCCGCGAGCTTCCAAGGCCGGTCACCGGTGATCCCGTCATCGCGCATCCCCCCACAGCGGTTCGGTTTCCGAACGGTTCTTACCCAAGAGTAAGGACCGGTTCACACCGAGATGCGAAAGAACGGGCGTGGGGTCGCTCTCAGTCGGTGGACTGGCCGGGGGCCACGACGACCTGGACCCGCTGGAACTCCTTCAGCTCCGTGTATCCCGCGGTGGCCATCGACCGGCGCAGCGCGCCGATGAGGTTCATGGAGCCGTCCGCGACGTGGGACGGGCCGTGCAGGATCTGCTCCATCGTCCCGATCGTCCCGATCTCGATGCGGGTGCCGCGGGGGACGTCGCCGTGGTGGGCCTCGCTGCCCCAGTGGTAGCCGCGCCCGGGCGCCTCGGTGGAGCGGGCGAACGGGGAGCCGACCATCACGGCGTCGGAGCCGCAGGCGAACGCCTTGGCGATGTCGCCGCTGTTGACCATGCCGCCGTCGGCGATCACGTGCACGTAGCGGCCGCCGGACTCGTCCATGTAGTCGCGGCGGGCGGCGGCCACGTCGGCGACCGCGGTGGCCATCGGGACGGCGACGCCGAGGACGGTCCGCGTCGTGTGCCCGGAGCCGCCGCCGAACCCGACCAGCACGCCGGCCGCGCCGGTGCGCATCAGGTGCAGCGCCGCGGTGTAGGTGGAGCAGCCGCCGACGATCACGGGGACGTCGAGGTCGTAGATGAACTGCTTGAGGTTCAGCGGCTCGGCGCGCCCCGAAACGTGCTCGGCGGACACGGTCGCCCCGCGGATCACGAACAGGTCGACGCCGGCGTCGATCACGGCCTTGTGGAACTGGGCCGTGCGCTGCGGCGACAGCCGCGCCGCGACGGTGACGCCCGCCTCGCGGACCTCCTCGATCCGGCGGCCGATCAGCTCCTCCTTGATCGGCTCGGAGTAGATCTCCTGGAGCCGCTGGGTGGCGCGGACGTCGTCCAGCGAGGCGATCTCGGCGAGCAGCTGCCCCGGGTCGTCGTAGCGCGTCCAGAGCCCCTCGAGGTCGAGCACGGCCAGGCCGCCGAGCCGTCCGACGGCGATCGCCGTCGCCGGGCTGACGACGCTGTCCATCGGCGCGACGACCAGCGGCATGTCGAACCGGTAGGCGTCGATCTGCCAGGCGACGCTGACCTCCTCGGGATCGCGCGTCCGGCGGGACGGCACGATGCCGATGTCGTCGAAGGCGTACGCCCGGCGGCCGCTCTTACCACGGCCGATCTCCACCTCAGCAGCCACTGCGCCCTTCCTTCACGTGAATCGGTCTTCCCGCGGTTCGCGGGACCAAGCCCCGGAAGAGCTTACGTCAGGTCACCGGCCCTGGTAGTTGGGGGCCTCCACCGTCATCTGGATGTCGTGCGGGTGGCTCTCGCGCAGGCCCGCGACGCTGATGCGCATGAGCTGGCCCCGCTCCTGGAGCTCGGGGACGGTGCGGGTGCCCGCGTACCACATCGACTGGTGGAGACCGCCGACGAGCTGGTGCGCGACGTTGGCGAGGGGACCGCGGTAGGGGACCTGGCCCTCGACGCCCTCGGGGATCAGCTTCTCCTCGGCGTTGACGTCGGCCTGGGCGTAGCGGTCCTTGGAGTACGAGGCGCCGCGCTCGCGGTTGCGCATCGCGCCGAGCGAGCCCATGCCGCGGTAGGACTTGTACTGCTTGCCGTGGACGAAGATCAGCTCGCCCGGGGACTCCTCGACGCCGGCGAGCAGGCTGCCCAGCATCACGGTGTCGGCGCCCGCGACCAGGGCCTTGGCGATGTCGCCCGAGTACTGCAGGCCGCCGTCCCCGATCACCGGGACGCCCGCCGCCTTCGCCGCGCGGGCCGCCTCGAAGATCGCGGTGATCTGGGGGACGCCGACGCCGGCGACGATGCGGGTGGTGCAGATCGAGCCGGGGCCCACGCCGACCTTGATCGCGTCGGCGCCCGCGTCCACCAGCACCTGGGCGCCCGCCGCGGTGGCGACGTTCCCGCCGACGACCTGGACGGACGAGTTGCTCTTGATCGCGGCGATCGTGTCGGCGACGCCCTTGGAGTGGCCGTGCGCCGTGTCCACGATGATCACGTCGGCGCCGGCCTCGATGAGGGCGCGGGCACGGCGCAGCGCGTCCTCGCCGACGCCCACGGCCGCGGCGACGAGCAGGCGGCCGTCGGCGTCCTTGGTGGAGTCGGGGTACTGCTCGCTCTTGGTGAAGTCCTTGGTGGTGATCAGGCCCTTGAGGCGGCCCTCCCCGTCGACGAGCGGGAGCTTCTCCACCTTGTTGCCCGCGAGCAGGCGGAACGCCTCCTCGCGCGAGACGTCCACCGGCGCGGTGATGAGCGGCATCGCCGTCATCACCTCGCGGACGGAGCGCGACAGGTCCGTCTCGAAGCGCATGTCGCGGTTGGTCACGATGCCGACGAGCACGCCGCGCACGTCGGTGACCGGCACGCCGGAGATCCGGTAGCGGGCGCACAGCGCCTCGACGTCGGCGAGCGTGGCGTCCGGCAGGCAGGTCACCGGGTTGGTGATCATCCCGGCCTCGGAGCGCTTGACCCGGTCGGCCTCCGCGGCCTGCTCCTCGATCGACATGTTGCGGTGCAGCACGCCGATGCCGCCCTGGCGCGCCATCGCGACCGCGGTGCGGGCCTCGGTCACCGTGTCCATCGCCGCCGAGACGAGCGGGATCCGCAGCGAGATCTCGCGGGTCAGCCGCGTCGTGGTGTCGGCCTCGCCGGGCTGCAGGTCGGAGTAGCCCGGCAGCAGGAGCACGTCGTCGAAGGTCAGGCCCTGCGGGAGGAACTTGTCGGGCTCGGCGGCGGGGTTCATGACAACCTTCCCGTGGTGGTGGCGGCATCGGGCCAGGTCACAAGGGACCCTGTCCCCATGGTAGGGGCTGGGCCGACGGCCGGGCGGGCTTTGCGCGCGGCGCTCACGTGGTCTTGATGACATCTGCCAACACGCCGGGCGGTCCTTCGCATTCCCCTCCGTGCTCGCGCGCTTAGCGCTCGTCGGCGCACGGAGGAGGCCGGGGGGTGCACCTCCCGGGGCGTCGCGCAGTAGCGTGGGGGTGTGCACGACGATGCTCCGCTCGACCCGTTCGCCGGAGACCCGGAGGATCCGGCCGCGGCGCTCGGCGACCCGGGCGACGAGACCGCTCCGCTCAGCGTGACGGAGCGGGAGGACGTGCTGGCCGACCTCGCCGACCTGGAGGTCTTCCGGGCGCTGCTGGAGCCGCTCGGGGTGCGCGGCCTCACGGTCGACTGCGGCGACTGCGGCAAGATGCACTACATCGACTGGGAGCTGCTGCACGGCAACCTGCGCCACCTGCTGGACGAGGGCCTCCCCCGCGTCCACGAGCCCGCGCTCTCCCCCGATCCCGTCGACTACGTCAGCTGGGAGTACGCCCGCGGCTACGTCGACGGCGTGATCGACAGCGAAGAGGGCCGCGACGAGAACTGACCGCCCAGGCCCGCACCGAGCCGGACGGGAAGGGCGCGCGGGGCGCCGCCGTCAGTCGTCGGTGGGGCGGTTCTGGTAGTCGAAGGCGCGCTTGCGGGCTATGCGGCGCAGGTCGTCGAGGCGGGGCCGCGGGTCGGCCACCGGCCGCGCGTCGGGCCTCTCGACCGGTTCCGTGAACATCGTCGGGGCCTCCTGCCTGCGCGAAGGGCGGCGCGGCAGGTGACGGGGGAAGGGTCCGTCCAGGCGCCGCCTGAGCTGCCGGTTCTCACCGCGGTCCGGGTCGGCGGACGGCGTGCGCGCGGCGGGGCGCCCCGGCTCCGGGGCCGGGCGCGCGGGCGGCCGCGGACGCCGC
>NZ_JBFARL010000183.1:0-15356 GCF_040674655.1 Actinomadura sp. NPDC049753
GTGACGGGTTCACGGGGTGATGGGCGGGTTCGTGAGCTGCAGGCGCGGCGCCGGCGGCAGAGTCTGCTCCCGGTCGCCGCGCACCCGGGTGGGCGCGAGCGTCAGGTTCTCCAGGACGGTCTTGTGCTGGAACAGGTTGAACGACTGGAAGACCATGCCGACGTCCGCGCGGAGGCGGGCGAGGGCGCGGCCCTCCGCGGGCAGCTCCTCGCCGTCGATGCGGATGACGCCCGCGTCCGGCGTCTCCAGCCGGTTCAGGCACCGGCACAGCGTCGACTTGCCCGACCCGGACGGGCCGATCACCACGACGACCTCGCCGCGGGCCACGTCCAGGTCGACCTCGCGCAGAGCGGTGTGGTCGCCGAAGCGCTTGTACAGGCCGCGAACCTCGATCATTCGGTCACCTACGTCCCAACTTCCTTCGATATCGAAGTCAAAGAGGACGATAGAACGTCAAATCGACGTAAGTCAACGCGTTGCCGTACCAAGTTCGCGCATGCTATCTATCTGGGGTGCGTAACAGCAGAGACGACGGACCGGCGGCACTCGTGCGGCTGGTGGCGACCGGCCAGGCGGAGTCGCGGGCCGAGCTCGCCCGGCTCTCCGGCCTCGCCGCCTCCAGCGTCTCGCTGCGGGTCGAGCAGCTCATCGAGGCCGGCCTGTTCGCAGAGGAAGGCGCCGGGGCCTCGCGCGGGGGCCGGCGGCCCCGCCGCCTTCGGCTCGCCCGCGCGGCGGGCGTGTACCTGGTCGCCGACCTCGGCGCGCACCACGCCCGCCTCGCGGTCGCCGACCTCGCCGGGACGCCCCTCGCGCTGTCCGACCTCGCGTGCGACATCGCCCTCGGGCCCGAGGAGACGCTGGCGGCGGTCCTGCGAAGCCTGCACGCCCTCGCCCGCGAGCACGGCGTCGGGGACGTCCCCGTCCGCGGCGTCGGGATCGGGCTCCCCGGGCCGGTCGACCCGGCGACGGGCCAGGTCGTCTCGCCCTCGCGCATGCCCGGCTGGAACGACTTCCCCGTCCGCGACTACGTGGCCGGCAGCGCCGGCGTCCCGGCCCTGGTCGAGAACGACGCCAACCTCATGGCCGTCGGCGAGCACCGCGGCTCATGGCCGTCCCTCGACAACGTGATGGTCATCAAACTCGGCAGCGGCATCGGCTGCGGGGTCATCGTCGACGGGCGCCTGCACCGGGGGCGCGGCGCTGCGGGCGACATCAGCCACGTCAGGATCCTGTCCGAGGCCACCGTCGACTGCTCCTGCGGCCACCCCGACTGCCTGGAGGCCCACGCCAGCGGCGCCGCCCTCGCCGCGTCCCTCGCCGCCCAGGGCATCGAGGTCGACAACCCGTCCCGGATCGTCGACCTCGTCACGGACGGCGTCCCCCAAGCGACCAGCGCGGTGCGCACGGCCGGGCGCCTCATCGGCGACGTGCTGACCGGGCTCGTGAACTTCTTCAACCCCGACGCGCTCGTCATCGGCGGCAGCCTGTCCAACGCCGAGCCGCTCGTCGCGACGATCCGGGGCGTCATCTACGAGCGCTGCCTGCCGCTCGCCACCCGCAACCTGGAGATCGCCACCTCCCGCGCGGGCCGCGACGCCAGCATCCTCGGCGCAGGCCACCTGCTCCTCGGCGTCGCGGACGAGTGGATCGACCGCTCCCTGGAGCGCTGAGGCGGCTACCCGCTCGCCGACGCCGACAGCGCCTCGCGGGCCGTCGCCACGTCCGGGGCGATGGCGACGCGGCGCTGCAGCCCCGCCACCTCCGACACCCGGCGGACGATGCCGCGCGGCGGCAGCACCACCCACATGGGCACGCCCAGCTCGGTCGCCCGCATCTGCGACCGCGTGATGACGTTCAGCCCGTTGGAGTCGCAGAACGTGCAGCCGGTCAGGTCGAGGATCAGGGCGGGCGTCCCGGAGTCCAGAAGCCGGACGGCCTGCGCGAGGACCGCCTCGCCGTTGCTGAGGTCGACCTCGTCCGGGAACGTCAGCGTCCCGCAGGTCTCCGTGCGCTCCACTCGTCCCACTCCGAGATCCATGACTCGCCCCAAAGCCGATTTCCTCACCTGGATGACAACGGGGGGTACTTCACTGCGACTGTAAGCTCCAAAGCTGGACGAAACCTGAAAGAAAGAGTCAAGTCTAGGACCTCCCTCATCCATATCGCCGACGAACCCGTTCGCTAGCGATTGATCCTGTTTTGTCGCCTTGGGTGACGCGCGCCTGGCCGCCGTCCAGCCGCCCGGACACGAACTTGACGCTCAGGTCCTCGTCCCGGATGACCCGCGCGGAAATCTTTGATCAAAGCGTGCTCGCCGGCGCCCGGCCTCCGACGGCGGCGCACGGGCCGCGCCGGTCTGACCACCACACTTGTCACACCAAAGCCCTATATTTCCCTCAACGCCGGAAAGCCCTGCGGACCCCGGAGGTGGGAATGAGCTCGGACCCGGTCGTCATCGACGGCGGCGACCGTTCCTGCGTGCGCCTCCTGCTCGAACTGCGCGGCCGCATCGCGGACCTGGCGCCCGGCACCGTCGTCCACCTCATCGCCGCCGACCCGGCCGCCCCCATCGACCTGCCGGCCTGGTGCCATCTGACCGGCCACGACTACCTGGGCCCCGTGGACGGCGCCCCGGCCCCCACCTACGCGCTCCGGGTGGCGGCCGACGCCCGCCCCACCTCCGCCGAGTCCCCCTGGCGCCCCCGCTGACCCGCCGCGCTACCCCTCGCGTCGCGCCTTCGCCGCTTCCACCGCGTCCGCCATGGTCGTGTCGCCCTGGGCGCGGTACCCCGCGATGACGCCCGCGATGTCGGCCTCGGGCCGGTTCTGGCTCATCTTCGCCTTGGCCTCGACGCGGGTGACGCGCAGTTCCAGGCCCACGATCGCGCGCAGCTGACCGGCGACGAACGCGGGCGGGGCGTCGTCGACCGCCCAGGACGGGTCGCGGCCCTGCTCGTGGCGCTCGGTCAGGCGGCGGACCATCGACTCCACCCACGCCGGATCGTCGTGCACGACGAGGCGGCCGTAGACGTGGGCGGTGAGATAGTTCCACGTCGGCACGACCCGCCCGTGCTCGGCCTTGGACGCGTACCAGGACGGCGACACGTACGCGTCCGGCCCGTGGACGATGAGGAGGGACTCCCCGGCGGCGGGCTCGCGCCACTGGTCGTTGTTGCGCGCCACATGCGCCAGCATCGCGCCGTGCTCGCCCGCCGACGGGTCGTACAGGACGGGCAGGTACGTCGCGATCAGCCCCCGCGGGGAGGCGGTGACGAGGTCGGCCGCCCGGCACCCGGCCAGCAGCTCCCCGACCTCGGCGTCGCCCGCCGAGAAATGCGCTGGTACGTACATGGACGCGACGCTACCCCACGGCGCTGTCGGAGCCGCGTGCGAAGCTGGTGGGGTGAGCGCCGATGAAGAGCGTGACGGGGTTCGGCTGACGAACCTCGACCAGCCCCTGTTCGACGGGGCGGACGCGACGAAACGCGACCTGGTCGACTACCTGGACGCCGTCGCCGGATGCCTGGTCCCGCAGCTCGAGGGCCGGCCGCTGTCGGTCAAGCGCGTGCTGCGCGGCCAGAAGCCGTTCATGCAGAAGAACACGCCGAAGTACACGCCGTCCTGGGTGCGGACGGTGGCGGTGTGGGCGGCGACCTCGCAGCGGGAGGTGTCCTACGCGCTGTGCGACGACCGCCGCACCCTGCTGTGGTTCGCGAACCAGCGCGCCGTCGAGTACCACCCGCCCCTCGTGCGCGCCGAGACGTGGGACCGGCCCACCCACCTGGTGCTCGACATCGACCCGCCCGGCTCCGACGCGTTCGGCGACGCGGTCGCCGCCGCCCACCTCGTGCGCCGCGCGATGGCCGACTCGGGCCTGCGGGGCGCCGTCAAGACGAGCGGCGCCAAGGGCGTCCACGTGTTCGTCCCCCTCGACGGCGCCACGCGCGTCGAGGACGTCGCCGCCGCGACGCGCGCCCTGGCCGTCCGCGCCGAGCGGCTCGACCCCGAGCTGGTCACGACGGCGTTCATCCGCGAGGACCGCGGCGGCAAGGTGTTCCTCGACTCGACCCGCGCGGGCGGCGCGACCGTCGTCGCCGCCTACAGCCCGCGGATCCGGCCCGGAACGCCGGTCTCGTTCCCGGTCGCCTGGGACGACCTCGACCGGGTGGCGCCCTCGGACTTCACGATCCGCACGGCCGCCGCCCTGCTCGCGGGCCGCGACGTCTGGACGGACCTCATGCCGGAGCCGCAGCCGGTCCCGGCCGACCTCGTCGAGCAGGGCCACACGATCCCGATCGCCCGGGTCCAGGCGATGCACGAGGGCAAGCGCCGGGCCCGGGCGCGCCGCGACGGGTAGCGGGGGCTCAGGAGCCGAGCACGACCGGCAGGGTCCGGTGGCCGTTGGAGATGAACGACTCGACCGGGCGCAGCTCGGCGGGGTCGACGGCGAGCGCCAGGTCCGGGAAGCGGCCGAAGAGCGCCGGCAGAGCGATCTCGGCCTCCAGCCGCGCGAGGTGGGAGCCGACGCAGTAGTGCACGCCGTGCCCGAACGAGATGTGCTCCTTGTTCGCCCGCCCGACGTCGAACAGGTCGGCGTCGTCGCCGTGCAGGGCGAGGTCGCGCCCCGCGGCGGCGTAGGCGACGAGGATCGCCTCGCCCTTGCCGATCGTCACGCCGTCGACGTCGATGTCCTCCACGGCGTAGCGCAGCGGCAGGTTCGCGACCGGCGCCTGCCAGCGCAGCGCCTCCTCGATGACCTCCGTCCAGGGCACCTCGCCGGACCGGACGAGCGCGTGCTGCTCCGGGTGCGTCAGCAGCGCCGTGATCGCCTGGTCGAGCAGGTTCACCGTCGTCTCGTGCCCGGCGGAGATCATCAGGATCAGCGTGTCGACCAGCTCCTGCTCGCTCAGCCGCGAGCCGTCCTCGTCGCGGGAGGAGATGAGCACGCCGGCCAGGTCGTCGGCGGGCTCGCGGCGCCGGAACGCCACGAAGTCCTGCAGGATGCCGTACATCTCGGTCTGGTTGGCGAAGGCCTCCTCGGAGGTCAGCGCCGTGTTGAAGACGCCGTCCACGCAGCGGCGCAGCGCGGGCCGGGTCTCGTCGGGGACGCCGAACAGCCGGCAGATCACCTCGATGGGCAGCGGGTAGGCGAACGCCTCGCGCAGGTCGGCGCGGCCGCCGGGGGAGGCGGCCAGGCCGTCCAGGAGCGACCGGGTGATCTCCTCGACGTCCGGCCGCAGCGCCTCGGTGCGGCGCGGGGTGAACGCCCGGGAGATGATCGTGCGGAGCCGCCGGTGGTCGTCGCCGTAGGCGGTGAACATGTTCCGCACCGAGACCCACAGGCTCAGCGGCCAGTCCTCCGCGATCTCGCCGTCGATCCATTTCGTCCAGTGCAGGTTCGGGTCCTTGGACACCCGCGGGTCGGCCAGCAGCCGCTTGAGCTGCTCCTGGCCGGTCACCGCCCAGGCGACGACGCCGCCGGGCAGTTCCACGGGGGTCACCGGCCCCCGCGCCCGCAGTTTCGCGGCCTCTCCCTGGACGTCGCTGCCGGCCGGGTCGATGACGAGCGGGATCTCCATTGAGGTCCTCTCCAAGCGGGATATGGAACATGTCCGTAACGACATGCATGCGATGAGCGACGGAGCCAACGTAAGGGTTCGTGGCGCCATGCCGCCAATTCACCTGGAAACGGACGTGTCCCGCCTGTTTCGGCCTTTCCCTAAATTGTCGCCCGGCAAATCCCTATCTCAGTCGGCGGCCGAGGCGAGGCCGCGAGGGGCGGCGGCGAGGGCCGCCTGGATGGCCTCGATCAGCGCCAGCGCCGATTCCTCGGTCAGCTCGACCGCGACGCGCGCGGCCGGCCCCTCCCCGGCGTTGGTGAAGTCGATGTTCACGGTGTGCTCGTGGCAGGCGTGGTACGGGTGGTCGACGTAGACCGCGCCGCCGGTCAGCGTGAACCAGCCGCTTGCTCCTTTCGCCGCGCCGTCCAGTTCCATCTTCACCGTCTGATAGGTGCACATGAGGGCCTCCTTTCAGGTGCTCAGGTGGCGGTCGAAGAAGGCGAAGATCTTCTCCCAGCCGTCCTTGGCGGCGGCGGGACGGAACGCGGGCCGCTCGACGGCGAAGAACGCGTGCCCCGCGCCGGGATAGGTGTGGAACTCGTGCTCCTTGCCGAGCCTGGTCAGCTCGGCGTCCAGCGCGGCGACCTCCTCGGGTGCGGGGAAACGGTCGTCCTCGCCGAACAGGCCGAGCAACGGGCACGACAGGCCGGGCGCCTTGGAGACGATCGACCGGGCGGAGGTCGGGTAGTCCTCGGGCGGGTCGGCGACGACGAAGGCGCCGTAGCAGTCGACGGCCGCGTCGAGGTCGAGCTCGCAGGCGGCCAGGAACGCGTGCCGCCCGCCCGAGCAGTGCCCGATCACGCCGACGCGGCCGTTGGCGTGGTCGAGCGAATTGAGGTGGGCGGCGGCCCCGGCGACGTCGCCGACGAGCTGCTCGTCCGGGACGCCGCCCTTGGCGCGGGCGGCGGCCGCCTGGTCGTCCGGGCTCACGCCCGCGCCCTCGCGGGAGTACAGGTTCGGGGCGATCGCGGCGTAGCCGTGCGCGGCGAACGTCCGGACGAACTCCTTGGTGCCGGAGTCGAAGCCGGGCATGTGGTGGATCACCACGACGCCGCCGCGCGGGGCGTCGCCCAGCGGCCGCGCCAGGTACGCCTCCAGCTCGTCCTTCCCGTACCCGGTGATGGAGACCGTTCCGGCCCACATCGCGTCGTTCATGCTCGGCGCTCCGTTCCTCAGCGGGGTATGCGCGCACGCGGCGTTCCCGCCGGCGTGCGGACCGTGACAGTCTCTCGCATACCCCGCGAGGCTCAGGCGTTCAACGTGCCCGCGCCGAGGAGGCCGAACAGCAGGAGGCCGACGACGATGCGGTACACCACGAACGAGGTGAAGCTGTGCCGGGCCACGAACCGCAGCAGCCAGGCGATGGAGGCGTAGGCCACGACGAACGACACCGCCGTGCCCACCGCGAGCGGCAGGACGCCGGCGCCCGAGCCGAGCGCGGACGGCAGCTCGTAGATGCCGGCGCCGGTCAGCGCGGGGATGCCCATGAAGAACGACAGGCGGGTCGCGGCGACCCGGTCGAGGCCGAGCATGAGCCCGGTCGACATCGTCGCGCCCGAGCGGGAGAAGCCGGGGAACAGCAGGGCGAGGATCTGCGAGGAGCCGATCAGCATCGCGTCGGTGAGGGACGTGTCGTCCTCGCCGCGCTTGTGCGTCCCGAGCCGGTCCGCGGCGAACATCACGGCGCTGCCGCCGATCAGGGACCCGGCGACCACCCACAGCGAGGCGAGCGGGCCTTCGATGAGGGGCTTGGCGGCGACGCCGACGATCACGACCGGGATGGTGGCGTAGATGACCCACCAGGCGAACTTGTAGTCGTGGTGGTAGCGCTCGGACGGCCGGACGATCCCGACTCCCCACGCCCTGACGATCCGGACGATGTCGGAGAAGAAGTACACCAGCACCGCCGCGATCGCGCCGACCTGGATCACCGCGGTGAACCCGACCACGGCCTTGTCGTCCACCGGAACGCCCATCAGACCCTCGGTGATCTTCAGGTGCCCGGTCGAGGAGACCGGGAGGAACTCGGTCAGGCCCTCCACGATCCCGAGGACGATCGCCTGCCCGACATTGATCACGCTCAAGGACCCGGTTCCTCTCCGACCTGCGCTGGCTTCGCGCCGAGCCTACTGCCGCGCCGCGACCGGGTCCCGCGATGGGAGCGATAACTTCACTGATCGTTAACCGGGCGGACGGACCCCGGCCATGCTCGGTCCCCGATCTCCTGGATCACCCGGCGACCTCCGGGGCGGCGACCGCCGCGAGATCCCGCCAGGCGTCGCCCGGGCGCAGGGTCTCGTCCGGATCTCCGTTGAAGGGGTCGAGGTCGACCATGGGCGACGAGCGGCGGATGCCGGTACGGGACGACCAGTCGCCTCAGGCTATCGGCGCGGCCGGGGCGCGCCGCCCGTCCGGTCAGGGGCGGGGCCAGGGGCTTCCGGCGAGGCGCTCGATGTCGGTGTTGAAGCGCTGGAGGAAGGAGGCGAAGGACTCGACCTCCTCCGCCGTCCAGTCCGACATGATCTTGTCGATCCCGGCGACGATCTGGCCGCGCTCGCTGTCGAGGCGGCGCTCGCCCTCGGCGGTGATGCGGAACTTGCGGGCGATGCCGCCGGCCGGGTCGGGGATGCGCTCGACGAGGCCGTCGCGCAGCATGGCCGAGGTCTGCCGGTTCAGCGTCGAGGGGTCCAGGTCGAACGCCTCGCTGAGCTGCCGGATCGACATCGGGCCCTCGATGCGGATGCGGCTGAGCAGGATGTAGGCGCTGCGCTCCAGCAGGCCCCCCTCGCGCCGGGAGCGGCGGGTGGCCAGGCTGTGCCGCCCGAGCAGCATGGTCTCGTACTCGATCAGATCCGTGGGCTTGTGCATGCCGGTCCTTCTCCCGGACGCGGTCCGCCCGGGTCGCTCCTGCCTCGATGCTCGCCCCCCATGCCTACCACAGGGATGTGCACCGTACATAAGTTGTGCATCGACCATAACGTATGTATGGTGCACAAGTTCCCCGACCCGACAGAAGGGATGTCACGTGGACGAGTCCGCGCCCGCCGTCCGACCCGGCGGGATCGTCGGCGTTCTCGCCGTGGGCGGCATCGTCGCCGCGTTCATGCAGACCCTCGTGGTGCCGCTGATCGCCCAGCTGCCGCGGCTGCTGGACACCACGCCCTCCAACGCGACCTGGGTGGTCACCGCGACGCTGCTGGCCTCCGCGGTCGCCATGCCGATGATCGGACGGCTCGGCGACCTGTACGGCAAGCGCCGGATGCTGCTGGTCTGCATGGTGCCCCTCATCACCGGGTCGGTGATCTGCGCGCTGTCCGGCTCGCTGATCCCGATGGTCGTCGGGCGGGGCATGCAGGGCGTCGGCATGGGCATGATCCCGCTCGGCATCAGCGCGCTGCGCGACCTGCTGCCGCCCGAGCGGCTGGGGTCCTCGATCGCGCTGCTGAGCTCGTCGATGGGGATCGGCGGGGCGTTCGGTCTGCCGCTCGCGGCCCTGATCGCCGAGAACACGAGCTGGCGGGTGCTGTTCTGGGGCTCGGCCGCGCTGAGCGCGCTCGTCGCCACGCTGATCTACCTGCTGGTGCCGGCCACGCCCGTCCAGGCCCGGGGCCGCTTCGACGCCGTGGGCGCGGTCGGTCTCGGCGCCGGCCTCGTGTGCCTGCTGCTCGGAGTCTCCAAGGGCGCCGACTGGGGGTGGACGAGCGGGACGACCATCGGCCTTTTCGCCGCCACGGTCGTCGTCCTGCTGGCGTGGGGCTGGTGGGAGTTGCGGACCCGCGACCCGCTGGTCGACCTGCGCGTCACCGCGCGCCGCCAGGTTCTGCTCACCAACGCCGCCTCGGTCGTCATCGGGTTCTCGATGTACGCCCAGTCGCTGATCGTGCCGCAGCTGCTGCAGCTGCCGAAGGAGACCGGGTACGGGCTCGGCCAGTCGATGGTCGCCGCGGGCCTGTGGATGGTGCCGTCCGGCCTGCTGATGATGGCGGTGTCCCCGCTCGGCGCGCGGCTGTCGGCCGCCCGCGGGCCCAAGGTCACCCTGGTCGCCGGAAGCCTGGTGATCGCGCTCGGGTACGGGTCGTCCACGCTGCTCATCGGCGCCGCGTGGGGGCTGATGATCGTCACGGCGATCTGCGGCATGGGCGTCGGCCTCGCCTACGGCGCGATGCCCGCCCTCATCATGGGCGCGGTGCCGCGGTCGGAGACCGCCTCGGCCAACAGCTTCAACACGCTGATGCGCTCGGTCGGCACCTCGGTGTCGGCGGCCGTCGTCGGGGTCGTGCTGTCCCAGCTGACCATCGACCTCGGCGGGCACGTGCTGCCGTCCGAGGACGGCTTCCGGGCCGGTCTGCTGATCGGCTGCGGTGTGGCGCTGCTCGCCGGGGCCGTCGCGCTGGCCATCCCCGGGCGCGGGCGCTCGGTCGCCGCCGCGGCCGGGCAGGCCGCCCCGGCCGAGGAGCGCGCCGCGTTCAAGGCCTGACGCCGGCCGGCGCCGCGCCCGCCGGCGCGGGGCCGGTCAGGGGCGCGCCGGGGACTCGCGCCGCAGGAGGTAGGTGTCCATGATCCACCCCTTGCGGGCGCGGGCCTCGGCGCGCAGGGCGCGGATCTCCTCGGCCACCTCCGCGACCGGGCCGGAGACGAGGATCTCGTCGGGCGTGCCGAGGTAGGCGCCCCAGTAGATGTGGTAGCCGTCGCCCGCCTCGGCGAACGCGCAGTGCGCGTCCAGCATGACGAGCACGTCGTCGGCGGTGGTGCCCTCGGCGGCGAGGCGGCGCCCGGTGGTGATGTGGACGGGCCGGCCCACCCGCGTGAGCCCGACGCGGTGCCGCGCGGTGAGCGCCGAGACGCTGCTGATGCCGGGGATCACCTCCACCTCGAACTCGGCGCCGACCTCCTCCAGCGCCGCGAGGGTGCTGTCGTAGACGCCGGGGTCGCCCCAGACGAGGATCGCGCCGGTCTGCCCGTCGGCCAGCTCGCCGGTGACGAACGACTCGTAGATCCGCGCGCGCCGCGACCGCCAGTCCTCCACGGCGGCGGCGTAGGCGGCGGCGTCCCGGTCGCGCTCGGGGTCGCGGGCCTCCACGATCCGGTACGGGCGCCGGCCGTGCGCCGCGATGAGGTCGTGCCGCAGCCCGGCCAGGTCGTGCTTGGCCTCGCCCTTGTCCACGACGAGGAAGACGTCGGCGGCGGCGATCGCCTTGGCCGCCTGGAACGTCAGGTGGTCGGGGTCGCCCGCGCCGATGCCGATGATCAAAAGCCGCTTCACCTGGCCAAGTGTGCCAGTTGTAGACTTGGCGCCGCATTTCGCTCAAGGAGGCCAGTGGACGCGCGTGTCATCACCGTCGTGGGCGTCGGAGCCGACGGGTGGGACGGCCTCGCGGAGGGCTCCCGCGCGGCGCTGCGGGCGGCGGGCGTGCTGCTCGGGGGCGCCCGGCACCTCGCCCTCGTCCCGGACGGCCCCGCCGAGCGCGTGCCCTGGCCGTCCCCGCTGCTCCCCGCGCTGCCCGGCCTGATCGAGCGGTACGAGGGGCGGTCGATCGCCGTCCTGGCGAGCGGCGACCCCATGTTCTACGGGATCGGCTCCACGCTCGCCGAGCTGGTCGGCCCGCGGCGCCTGCGGGTGCTGCCGCACCCGTCGTCGGCGTCGCTGGCGTGCGCGCGCCTCGGCTGGCCGCTGGAGCGGGTGGAGGTCGTCAGCCTCGTCGGGCGTCCGGCGGAGACGCTGAACGCCGCCGTCGCGCCCGGCCGCCGCGTCCTGGTCCTCGGCGCGGGGCGGCAGTCCCCGGCGGTCGTGGCGGCGCTGCTCACCGGGCGCGGGTTCGGCCCCAGCCGGATGACCGTCCTGTGCGACCTCGGCGCGGAGAGCGAGACGGTCGCGCACGGCGTCGCGTCCCACTGGACCGACCCGGCCGCCTCGGCGCTCGCGGTGGTGGCCGTCGAGTGCGTTCCGGGCCCGGACGCCGCCCCGCTGCCGCGCGTCGCCGGGCTGCCCGACGACGCCTTCGAGCACGACGGGCAGATCACCAAGCGCGAGGTCCGGGCGGTGACGCTGTCGCGCCTCGGGCCGCTGCCCGGCGAGCTGCTGTGGGACGTGGGCGCCGGGTCCGGCAGCGTCGCGATCGAGTGGGCGCGGGCGCACCCGTCGTGCGCGGCGGTCGCGGTCGAGAGCCGCCCGGAGCGGGCGGAGCGGATCGGCCGCAACGCCGGTGCCCTCGGGGTGCCCGGCGTCCGCGTCGTGGCGGGCCGCGCGCCGGACGCGCTGGAGGGCCTCCCGACGCCCGACGCCGTCTTCGTCGGCGGCGGGCTCACCGTCCCCGGCCTGCTGGAACGCTGCTGGGACGCGCTCCGGCCCGGCGGGCGCCTCGTCGCCAACGCCGTCACCCTCGAATCGGAGGCCAAAGTGGTCGAGCTCCGCCGGACCCACGGCGGCGACCTGGTCCGCCTCGGCGTCGAGCGCGCCGCCCCGCTCGGCGGGTTCACGGGCTGGCGTCCCGCGATGCCCGTCACCGTCTGGACGACGCGGAAGGACACCCTGTGACGGTCCACTTCGTCGGCGCGGGCCCCGGCGCCGCCGACCTCATCACCGTGCGCGGCCTGAGGATCCTGGAGTCCTCACCCGTCTGCCTGTACGCGGGGTCGCTGGTGCCGGCCGAGCTGCTGGAGGCGTGTCCGCCCGGCGCCCGGCTCGTCGACACCGCGAACATGACGCTGGACGAGATCGTCGCCGAGCTGACCGCCGCCCACCGCGGCGGCCTGGACGTCGCGCGGCTGCACTCGGGCGACCCGTCGGTGTTCAGCGCGGTCGCCGAGCAGATGCGCCGCCTCGACGCGGCGGGCGTGCCGTACGAGGTCGTCCCCGGCGTTCCCGCGTTCGCGGCCGCGGCGGCCTCGCTCGGCCGGGAGCTGACCGTCCCCGGCGTCGGCCAGACCGTGATCCTGACCCGCACGGCCGTGCGCGCCACCCCGATGCCGGACGGCGAGGACCTCGCCACCCTCGGCGCGAGCGGCGCCACGATGGTGCTGCACCTGGCCGTCCAGCGCATCGAGGAGGTCGCCGCCGAGCTGCTGCCCCGCTACGGCGCGGACTGCCCGGTCGCCGTCGTCGCCCGCGCCAGCCGCCCGGACGAGCTGGTCCTGCGCGGCACCCTCGCCGACATCGCCGCCCGGGTGCGCGAGGCCGGGGTGCGGCGCACCGCGGTGATCGTCGTCGGCCGCGTCCTCACCGCGTCGGCGTTCCCCGACAGCCATCTCTACAGCGCCGACCGGGACCGGGCGTGCGGCGCGTCCTGATCCTCGGCGGGACGGCGGAGGCCCGCGCGCTCGCGGCCCGGCTGACCGGCGTGCACGTCGTCTCCTCGCTCGCCGGGAGGGTGTCGGACCCGCGCCTGCCCGCGGGCGAGGTCCACATCGGCGGGTTCGGCGGTGCCGACGGGCTCGCCGCGTGGCTGCGGGAGCACCGGATCGACCGCCTCGTCGACGCGACCCACCCGTTCGCGGAGCGGATGAGCGCCTCCGCCGCGCACGCGTCGCGGCTGACGGGCGTGCCCCTGCTCGCGCTGCGCCGCCCCGGCTGGGACGAGGAGGACGGCGACGACTGGCGGCGCGTCCCGTCCCTGCCGGACGCCGCCGCCGCGCTGCCGGACGGCGCCCGCGCGTTCCTCACCACCGGCCGCCGCAGCCTTCCGGTGTTCGCCGCGCGGACCGGCGTGTGGTTCCTCGCCCGGTCGGTGGACCCGCCGGAGCCGCCCGTCCCGCCCCACGTGCACGTCCTGCTGGCGCGCGGCCCCTACACGGTGGACGGCGAGCACGCCCTGATCCGCGAGCACCGCCTGGACGTCCTGGTCACCAAGGACAGCGGCGGCGCGATGACCCGCGCGAAGCTCACCGCGGCCCGCGAGGCCGGGCTGCCCGTCGTGATGGTCGACCGCCCGGCCCTTCCCGAGGGCGTCCGGGCGGCCGCCGACGTGGCGGCCGCCGCGGCCTGGGCTCAGGGGTAGCGGCGCGGGGTGAAGACCACGCCCCGCTCGGTCACCCGAGTGGCGGACGACCCGACGATGAGCAGGCAGCGCATGTCGACCCGGTCGGGGTCCAGCTCGCCGAGCGTCGTCACCGTCACGCTCTCCTCGGGCCCGCCGACGTCCCGTCCGACGACCACAGGGGTCTCGGGGGAGCGGTGCTTGAGCAGCAGGTCGCGCGCCGCCGGGAGCTGGTGCCTGCGCCGGCTCGACGAGGGGTTGTAGAGGGCCAGCACCAGGTCGGCCTCGGCGGCGGCCGCGAGCCGCCGCTCCACCACGTCCCACGGCTTGAGGATGTCCGACAGCGACAGGACGCAGAAGTCGTGCCCGAGGGGCGCGCCGGCCCGGGCGGCCACGGCCTGCGCCGCCGTCAGCCCCGGCACGACCCGCACCGGCACGTCCGCGAACTCGTCGCCCGCCGCGGCCTCCAGGACGGCCGTCGCCATCGCGAACACGCCGGGATCGCCGGACGAGACGACGGCGACCCGGGCCCCGTCCCGCGCGAGCGCCAGCGCGTGGCGGGCCCGGTCGGCCTCCACCCGGTTGCCGGACCCGTGCCGCCGCTGCCTCGGGTTCGGCGGCACCCGGTCCAGGTAGGGGCCGTAGCCGACGAGGTCGGTCGCGGACGCCAGGACGTCCTGCGCCTCCGGCGTCAGCCACGGCCGGCCCGCCGGCCCGAGCCCGACGACCCACACCCCGCCGGCCCCCTCCGGCCGCGCCGGGGGCGGCGCGGCGAACGAGCGCTCCGCCGGGCTCGTCAGCAGCGCGAGCGCCATGTAGGGCACGTCCGCCGGATCGACGTCGGCGAGCGGGAGGACCCGCTGCCGGTCGGTGGCCGCCCGCTCGACGTACCAGCCGTCGCCGAGCCGCCCCGCGTCCTCGAACGCCTGCCTGACCTTGGGGAACGTCCGGCCGAGCTTGAGGACGGCCGCCGCGTCCGCGGTGCGCAGCCGCTCGGCGAGCTCCTCGCCGGGCAGCGTCCCGGGCAGGACGGTCAGCGTCTCCTCCCGCTCCACCAGCGGGCGCCCCGCCGCCGCGGACGCGGCGCTCAGCGACGTCACGCCCGGCACCACCTCGGCCGGGTAGTGGGGCGCGAGCCGCTTGTGCAGGTGCATGTACGACCCGTAGAACAGGGGGTCGCCCTCGCTCAGCACCACGACCGTCCGCCCCGCGTCGAGGTGCGCGGCGAGCCGGGAGGCGCAGTCGGCGTAGAAGTCCTCCAGCGCCCCCTGGTAGCCGCCGGGATGGTCGGTCGTCTCCGTCGTCACCGGGTAGACGAGCTGCTCCTCGATCCGCCCGTTCCGCAGGTACGGCTCGGCGACGGCCCGGGCGATGCTGCGGCCGTGCCGCGCGCAGTGGAAGGCGACCACGTCGGCCTCGCCGATCAGCCGCGCCGCCTTCACCGTGACCAGTTCGGGGTCGCCGGGCCCGACGCCCACGCCGAACAGCCGTCCCGCCATCACTCCGCCTCACTGGCGATGGCGTTGACCGCCGCCGCCGTCATCGCGCTTCCGCCGCGCCGCCCGCGCACCACCAGGTGGTCCAGGCCGCTCGCGGCGAGCGCCTCCTTGGACTCGGCCGCCCCGATGAACCCGACCGGGATCCCGAGGACCGCCGCCGGGCGCGGCGCGCCCTCCTCCACCAGCTCCAGCAGCCGGAACAGCGCGGTCGGCGCGTTGCCGATCGCGACGACCGCGCCGCCGAGCCGGTCGCGCCACAGCTC
>NZ_JBFARL010000184.1:0-15355 GCF_040674655.1 Actinomadura sp. NPDC049753
TGCGGCAGGGCCAGCCGGACGCCTCGTCGTTCCCCCGCGCCGCCTGGCTGGCGTCGGCGCGCCGGGCGGTCACCGCGGCGCCGAACGAGGCCTTCGGCCCCGGCGACCCGCGCGGACGCCCCGAGCTGCGCCGCGCGCTGGCCGCCTACCTGGCCCGCACCCGCGGCGTGCGGACCGACGCCGACCACATCGTGGTCTGCTCCGGATTCGCCCACGCCCTGCGCCTGCTGTTCGGCGGCGGGGTGCTGCCCGGCCCGCTGGCGGTCGAGGGGTACGGCCTCCCCTTCCACCGGGCCCTGCTCGAGCAGACCGGTACGCGCACCCGCCCCCTCACCGTCGACGGCGACGGAGCACTGATCGACGAGCTCTCCAAAGCCGAGCGCGCCGTCCTCCTGACACCCGCGCACCAGTTCCCCACAGGCGGCCCGCTGCATTCGCGCAGACGCACGGCGGTGGTGGAATGGGCCGCCGGGTCGGACGGGCTCATCATCGAGGACGACTACGACGGCGAGTTCCGCTACGACCGCCAACCCGTCGGCGCGGTGCAGGGCCTGGCCCCCGACCGGGTCGTGTACGTCGGCTCCGTCAGCAAGAGCCTGTCCCCCGCGGTCCGGCTCGGCTGGATGGTCGTGCCCGACCGCCTGGTGGACGGCGTCCTCGCGGCCAAGGGCGAGCGCGAGGCGTGGGCGGGCGTCCTCGACCAGCTGACCCTGGCCGACTTCCTCGACTCCGGCTCCTACGACCGCCACGTCCGCCGCATGCGCCAGAGGTACCGCGCCCGGCGCGACCGCTTCGTCACCGCCCTGGCCGAGCACGCGCCCCACGTCCACGCGACGGGCATCGCCGCCGGTCTGCACGCCGTCCTGCGCCTGCCGCCCGGCACCGAGCCCGAAGCTCTGGAGGCCGCGACCCGCGCGGGGGTGGCGGTCGACGCCCTGTCGGCGTTCCGCCATCCCAGCGCCCGCCTTCCGCCCCAGGACGGCCTGGTGGTGGGCTACGCGACGCCTCCGGACCACGCCTTCGAGCCGGCGCTGCAAGCGCTCGTGCGGGTCCTCGCGGTCAGCCGCCGAAGAGGGGGAGGATCGCCCTGACCGTCTCCACCACGCCGTAGATCAGCGGAATGCCGACGACGGACCAGGAGACGACGAGGCGCGCCACCGCCCTGTCAGGAGGGCTCTCGTCCGGCGTTGACGCCATGGTGCTCCTCCTTCGCTCTCAGGTGGCCGGGCGGGGGTCGGACACGCGGGCCTCGGCGTCCGCCACGTGGTGCCGCTCCGCCACCGGGCGGATGAGCAGGTTCGCGGCGAAGCCGACCGCGAGGACCCCGACCATGGTGAACAGGGCGGGCCGGTAGTCGGCGGCCGCGAGGGCGCCCGGTTCGCCGCGGGCGTCCAGGAACCGGTTCACGATCAGCGGCCCGGCGATGCCCGCCGCCGACCAGGCGGTCAGCAGCCGGCCGTGGACGGCACCGACCTGGTAGGTGCCGAACAGGTCCCGCAGGTAGGCCGGGACGGTGGCGAACCCGCCGCCGTAGAAGGAGATGATCAGCGCGGCGAGGGCGACGAAGAACGCCGTCGAGGCGTCCCCGAAGAGCGCCAGCAGGACGTAGGCGGCCATGCCGGCGCCGAGGTAGCCGACATAGACCGGTTTCCGGCCGAGGTAGTCCGAGGTCGAGGACCAGACGAACCGCCCGGCCATGTTGAAGATCGACAGCAGGCCGACGAACCCGGCCGCCTCGGTCGCCGACACCGAGGTCGAGCCGCCGGAGCGGAAGAAGTCGCCGATCATCGGCCCGGCCTGCTCCAGGATCCCGATCCCGGCGGTGACGTTGCAGAACAGCACCGTCCAGAGCAGCCAGAACTGCGGCGTCCTGATCGCCGACGCCGCCGAGACGCCGCGCGGCGCGCCGGCCCGTTCCGCCGCCGAGGCGGCCCCGGCGGGCCGCCATCCCGGCGGCGGCACCCGCACGGTGAACACCCCCAGCATCATCACCATGAAGTAGGCGACGCCCAGCGTGACGAACAGCAGGGCGACGGCGGCGCCGGACGCGGGGTCGCCGCCCGGGTCGTAGAGCGACAGCAGCCGCCGCGACAGCGGCGAGGCGACGAGCGCGCCGCCGCCGAAGCCCATGATGGCCATGCCGGTCGCCAGGCCCGGCCGGTCCGGGAACCATCTGATCAGGGTCGAGACAGGCGAGATGTAGCCGATGCCGAGGCCGATGCCGCCGATGAAGCCGTAGCCGAGGTACACCAGCCAGAGCTGCCCGGCGGCGATGCCGAGCGCCCCGACCAGGAACCCCGACGCCCAGAAGCAGGCGGCGGTGAACATCGCCCGCCGCGGCCCGACGCGGTCGACCCACGTGCCCATGACCGCCGCGGACGCGCCGAGCATCAAGATCGCGATGGAGAAGACGACGCCGACCGCGGTGAGGCTGGTGTCGAAGTGCTCGACGAGCGCCGTCTTGTAGACGCTGGTGGCGTAGGCCTGCCCGATGCACAGATGCACGGCGAGCGCTGCGGGTGGAATCAGCCAGCGGTTGTAGCCCGGTTCCGCGACGGTGTGCCGCAGGTCGAGGAAGGAGAGCGCCACGGCGGGCCTCCGGTTCGGGAGCGTATCCGGCCAGGTGTTGCGCCCCCGACACCGACGACCATAAACACAAACGTGCTACATGAAAACCCCTCCACACCACCGACCTGTCGACCAACCCGCGAGCGGAGCCGCGGCCCACCCCGCCCTGCCGCTCCACCCCAACCGAGCATCCGCAACAACCTCGGCCCCCAGCGCAACCACGCGCCGACCTCAGGATCGCGATCGCGTCCGAAGGCAGATTCGAGCCTGCGAGAATCTGTTCGCGCAGCGAGCCGCCAAGGCGAGTCGGAGCGATGCCAGCGATCGCCCGCTTTTATCGACGATGGAGGGCCGCCAGGCCCGAAGGAGGAGAAAAAAGCAGATGAAACGCGGCAGGCCCGGGTATGACCAGGCGACGGTTTTGCGGCGGGCCATCGAGCTCTTCAATCGGAAGGGCTACGAGGGGACCAGCATGGGGGACCTCGCTGAGGAGCTCGGGTTCAGCAAGTCGGCGATCTACCACCATGTGCCGGGAAAGACGCATCTGCTCGCGCTGGCCCTGGACGAGGCGCTCGACGAGTTGACGGCGGTGATCCGCGAGGCGCAGGACGAGTCGGGGGGCAGCGCGTACGAGCGGCTGCGGTCGGTGGTGCGGGAGAGCGTGCGGGTGCTGGTGGCCCACCAGCCGGCGGTGACGCTGCTGCTGCGGGTGCGGGGGAACAGCGAGGTGGAGCTGGAGGCGCTCCAGCGGCGGCGGTGGATCGACGCGCGGCTCGCCGAACTGGTGCGCGCGGCGGCCGCGGAGGGGGCGGTGCGCGGGGACGTGCCGCCGGAGCTGGTGAGCCGGCTCCTGTTCGGGATGGTCAACTCGCTGGTCGAGTGGTACCGGCCGGGCGGCGAGGTGAGCGCCGAGGACCTGTCGGACGCCATCACCGCGATCGCGTTCGACGGGCTGGCGGCGCCGCCGTCCTGACGGGGTCAGGCGTCGAAGTCGACGGTGACGGCGGCGCTGACGGGGTGGGACTGGCAGGTGAGCACGAACCCGGCCGCGACCTCGGCGGGCTCCAGGGCGTAGTTGCGGACCATGTCGACCTCGCCTTCGGTGACGCGGGCGCGGCAGGTTCCGCAGACGCCTCCCTTGCAGGCGAACGGGAGGTCGGCGCGGGTGGCCTGGGCGGCGTCCAGGATGCGCTGGTCGCGCGGCATCGGCGCGGTGCTCGACCGGCCGTCCAGCACGACGGTGACGTCGCTGGTCTCGCCGGTGGCGGCCGGGGCGTCGCGCCGCACCTCGGGGGGCGGCTCGTCGACGTAGAACAGCTCGACGTGCACCTTCTCGCGCGGGACGCCGAACTCGGCGAGGACGTCGCGGGCGCCGGTGACCATGGGCAGCGGGCCGCACAGCCAGACGTGGTCGACGTCGTCGACGGGCGTCACGGCGCCGAGCAGGCGGCGCAGGCGGTCGGCGTCGAGGCGGCCGGAGAACAGCTCGACGTCGCGGGGCTCGCGGCTCAGCACGTGGACGAGCTGGAACCGCGGGCCGTAGCGGTTCTTGAGGTCGCCGAGCTCCTCGGCGAACATCACCGTCCCGCTGGTGCGGTTGCCGTACAGCAGCCGCACCTCGGTGCCCGGGTTGGCGAGCACGGTGGCGGCGATGGAGATCATCGGGGTGATGCCGGAGCCCGCCGCGATCAGCAGGTGCCGTCCGGGCTCGGCGGGGTCGGCGCGCAGGCTGCCGGACGGGACCTGGACGTCGATCTCGGTGCCGGGGCGGACCTCCCGCACGAGCCAGGAGGAGAACAGCCCCTCGGGGATCTCGCGGACGCCGATCCGGGGCCGGTCGCCCGCGGGGGCGCAGATCGAGTACGACCGGCGGTGCTCCCGCCCGTCGATCACCCTGCGCAGGGTGAGGCTCTGGCCGGCCGCGAACGCGTAGTCGCCGGCGAGCTCGGGCGGGACGTCGAACGTCACCGCGGCCGAGTCGTCGGTCAGCCGGTCGACCGCGGCGACCTTCAACGGGTGGAACGTCGCTGGCGCCACCGCTAGATCTCCTTCACGTGCTCGAACGGCTCAAGGCAGCCGGTGCAGCGGTACAGCGCCTTGCAGGAGGTGGAGCCGAACTCCGAGGTCAGCTCGACCGACGCCGATCCGCACCGCGGGCAGCGCAGCCTCCGGCGGGTCGGCGCCAGGGTGAGCGCGACGGGCCCGGAGGGCGCCGGGGCCGGGCCGGGGGGCGAGATCCCGGCGGCGGCGAGGGCGGCCCGGCCCCGCTCGCTGATCCAGTCGCTGGACCAGGGCGGGGACAGCTCGATCTCGACGCGCACGTCGGCGTATCCGGCGTCGGTGAGCCGGTGGACCAGGTCGTCGCGCATCGTGGCGAGCGCGGGGCAGCCCGAGTAGGTCGGGGTGATCGCCACGGTGACGGCGGAGCCGTGCTCCTCGACGCGGCGCAGCACGCCGAGATCCTCCAGGGTCAGCATCGGCATCTCCGGATCCCGGACGGACGCGGCGACGGCACGGGCGGTTCCGGTCACGGCGGTCACCACCGTCCCAGGGGGTGGGCGCGGGCGACGACCTGCATCTCGGCCAGCATCCGGCTCAGCGCCTCCGTGTGGACGCCGTCGCGTCCGGCGCGCCCGCCGAGCAGCCCCGTCTGCGGCACCTCGGGCCGCTCGACGCCGCTCGCGGTGAAGACCTGCGCGAGCACGGCGTCGGCGTCGCCGGCGGTGGCGGCCGGGTCCACGGCGACGCCCGCCTCGGCCAGTGCCCGCTCCACCGGGTGGGTGCGGAACAGCTCGTCGTGGTGGCGCCACACCGCGTCGAGCCCGGCGAGGACGCGGCGGCGCGACTCCTCGGTGCCCTGGGCGAGGGTGAGGAACCACCGGCCGGCGAAGTCGCGGTGGTAGGCCAGCTCCTTGGCGCCCTTGGCCGCGACGGCGGCGAGGACGGCGTCGCGGCTGCCGGTGAGGCGCTCGAACAGGGCCAGCCGGGCGGTCGCGAACACCAGCACGCGGGCCATGGTGTGCCCGAAGTCGCCGTTCGGCAGCTCGGCGAGGCGCACGTTGCGGTAGGCGTCGGCGTCGCGGAAGAACGCCAGCGCGTCCTCGGCCGGGACGGGCGAGCCCTCCGGCAGCGCCGGGACGACCGACGGGTCGGCGGTGGCGGCGCGGGCGAGCAGCAGCCGCGCCTGGCCGAGCAGGTCCAGCGCGATGTTGGCGAGCGCGATGTCCTCTTCGAGGTCGGGCGCGTTGCTGCACCACTCGGAGAGCCGGTGCGACAGGACGAGGGCGTCGTCGCCGAGCATCAGGCAGTACGTCGCGAGCGCGTGCGGGTCGACGCCGTCGGGGACGGTCGTGTCGACGCCGGCCAGCGGGTCCTCGAAGTCGGTCCCGAAGGCCCACTGGGAGCTGTCGCCGTCCAGGAGCCCGTCGTAGACCGAGCCGTGCTGACTTTCCATGGCGGCCTTCACATGTGCGGGACGTTCTCGGGGATCTCGTAGAACGTCGGGTGCCGGTAGACCTTGTCGCCGCTGGGGGCGAAGAGGGGGTCCTTCTCGTCCGGGCTGGAGGCGGTGATGGCGTCCGACCGCACCACCCAGATGCTGACGCCCTCGTTGCGGCGCGTGTACACGTCGCGCGCGTGCCGAACGGCCATCTCGTCGTCGGGGGCGTGCAGCGACCCGACGTGCACGTGGTTGAGGCCGCGCTTGCCGCGCACGAACACCTCGTAGAGCGGCCACTCGCTCATGTCCCGGCTCCTTCCTCGCTTCGGGCCGCCTGCTTGCGCGCGAACGCGGTCGCGGCCTCGCGGACCCAGGCGCCGTCCTCGTGGGCCCGGCGGCGGTGCGCCAGCCGCTGGGCGTTGCAGGGCCCCTCGCCCTTGATGACGGCGGAGAGCTCCGACCAGTCGGGCTCGCCGAAGTCGTGGGCCTGGCGCTCCTCGTTCCACCGCAGGTCGGGGTCGGGGAGCGTGACGCCGAGGGCCTCGGCCTGCGGGACGGTCATGTCGACGAAGCGCTGGCGCAGCTCGTCGTTGCCGTTGCGTTTGATGCCCCACGCCATGGACCGCTCGGAGTTCGGCGAGTTCGCGTCGGGCGGGCCGAACATCATCAGCGAGGGCCACCAGAACCGGTCCACCGACTCCTGCACCATCCGGCGCTGCTCGTCGGTGCCGCGCATCATCGTCATCAGCAGCTCGTAGCCCTGCCGCTGGTGGAAGGACTCCTCCTTGCAGATGCGGATCATCGCGCGCCCGTAGGGGCCGTAGGACGTCCGGCACAGCGGCACCTGGTTGCAGATCGCCGCGCCGTCCACCAGCCATCCGATCACGCCGACGTCGGCGTAGGAGAGCGTGGGGTAGTTGAAGATCGAGGAGTACTTCTGCCGGCCGGTGAGCAGCATCTCGGTCAGCTCGGCGCGGGACACGCCGAGGGTCTCGCACGCCGAGTACAGGTACAGGCCGTGCCCGGCCTCGTCCTGGACCTTCGCCAGCAGGATCGACTTGCGGCGCAGCGAGGGGGCGCGGGTGATCCAGTTGCCCTCCGGCTGCATCCCGATGATCTCCGAGTGCGCGTGCTGGGCGATCTGGCGGACCAGCGTCCGCCGGTAGGCGTCGGGCATCCAGTCGCGCGGTTCGATCCGGTCGTTGCGCGCGATCGTCGCCTCGAACTGCTCGGCGGGCGCCGGCTGGGGCGCGGCCTGCGGCGTCGTCATGGGCTCCTCCCGCTGGGGACCCGGCTGGACTCGGCCTATTAACTGACCGATCGGTCTGTATTCAGGGTGACACAGGCCGCGCGAGCGTGCAAGAAGGGCGGCGCACCCTCCCCGCGGCGCGACCGGGACCTCAGTCGTCCCAGGCCTCCCACTGCGTCCCCCTGCCCCGCGCCTCGTCGAAGACCAGCCAGGTGCGGGTCGCCCGGACGCCGGGGATGTCCTGGATCTGCTCCAGCACCACGTGCCGGAGCGCCTCGTTGTCCGGCGCCCTGACCAGGGCCAGGACGTCGTAGTCGCCGCCGACCATCGCGAAGTGCTCGACGTAGGGGGTGTCCTGGAGCCGGGCGGAGACCGAGCGCCAGGAGTTCTGCTCGATCGTGACCGAGACGTAGGCGCTGGTGCCGAGGCCGGCCTTGTGCGGGGCGAGCTCGGCGGTGAAGCCGGTGATGACACCCTCGTCCAGCAGCCGGGTGAGCCGGGCGTAGGCGTTGGCTCGCGAGACGTGCACGCGCTCGGCCAGCGCCCGTACCGAGAGCCGGCCGTCGCGCAGCAGCTCAGCGATGATCGCGCGGTCCACGGCGTCCAGCCGGGCGGCAGAACGTCCGGGCCGGACGCCCTCGGCGCCCACGTCGGATGACATTTGGTGCCCCCATAGCCACTGAACGAGCCATTTGTCGCTCATTGTGCCCCATGTCTTGAGCAGATCGTCGACCGAGCGGACGATCGAACCGACAACCGTCCACAGGAAGGGAGCGGCGCCATGTCCGTGCGGACACCTCATCAGGAGGTCGAGGGCCTTCTCCCCTCCGCCGTCCCGGTGCGCTTCGTCGCCGAGGACGGGTCGGACGCCGGGACGCCGGCCGGATACCGCGCCCCGGAGGACGGGACGCTGGTCGAGGCCTACCGCCGGATGGTGCTCGGCCGCCGGTTCGACCGGCAGGCGACCGCGCTGACCAAGCAGGGCCGGCTGGCCGTCTACCCGTCCAGCCGCGGGCAGGAGGCCTGCCAGATCGCCGGGGTGCTCGCGCTGCGCGAGGACGACTGGCTGTTCCCCACCTACCGCGACTCGGTGGCGCTGGTCGCCCGCGGCATGGACCCCGTCGAGGTGCTCACGCTGCTGCGCGGCGGCTGGCACTGCGGCTACGACCCGGCGGCCGCGCGCGTCGCGCCCCAGTGCACGCCGCTGGCCACCCAGACGATCCACGCCGTGGGCATGGCCGACGCCCTGCGCCGCAAGGGCGAGGACGGCGTGGTGATGGCGTTCGTCGGCGACGGCGGGACCAGCGAGGGCGACTTCCACGAGGCGCTCAACTACGCCGGGGTCCTGCGCGCGCCCGTGGTCTTCTTCGTCCAGAACAACAAGTACGCGATCTCGGTGCCGCTGGCCAAGCAGACCGCCGCGCCCGCCCTGGCCTACAAGGGGGTCGGCTACGGCGTCCGGTCCGAGCAGGTCGACGGGAACGACCTCCTCGCGGTGCTGTCGGTCCTGACCGCCGCCGTCGAGCACGCCCGCTCCGGAGGCGGCCCGTTCCTGGTCGAGGCGCACACCTACCGCATGGACTCCCACACCAACGCCGACGACGCCTCCCGGTACCGCGAGGACGAGGAGGTCGCGCGGTGGGAGGCGGCCGACCCCCTCGCGCGGCTGGAGACCCACCTGCGCGGGCGGGGCCTGCTCTCGGAGGAGGACGTCGCGTCGGCCCGGGAGGCCGCCGAGGAGTACGCGGCGCGCCTGCGCGACCGGATGGCCGCCGACCCGGAGGCCGACCCGTTCGAGCTGTTCGACCACGTCTTCGCCGAACCCACGCCCCAGCTGCGCGAGCAGCGCGCCCTGCTGGCGTCCGAGATGCTCCCCGGGGAGGACTGACATGGCCGCGACGACGATGGCGCAGGCGCTGAACGCCGCGCTCCGGGACGCGCTGGCCGATGACGAGCGGGTGCTGGTCTTCGGCGAGGACGTGGGGCCGCTCGGCGGTGTCTTCCGCATCACCGACGGGCTGACCCGGGACTTCGGCGAGGACCGCTGCTTCGACACCCCGCTGGCGGAGTCGGGGATCGTCGGCCTGGCCGTGGGCATGGCGATGGGCGGCTTCCGGCCCGTGGTCGAGATGCAGTTCGACGCCTTCGCCTACCCGGCCTTCGAGCAGATCGCCTCGCACGTCGCCAAGTTCCGCAACCGCACCCGCGGCCGCCTGTCGCTGCCGATGGTGATCCGCATCCCCTACGCGGGGGGCATCGGCGGCGTCGAGCACCACTGCGACTCCAGCGAGGCCTACTACGCCCACACGCCGGGCCTGAAGGTCGTCACGCCCGCCACCGCCGACGACGCGTACTGGCTGCTGCGCGACGCCGTCACCGACCCGGACCCGGTCATCTTCATGGAGCCGAAACGGCTGTACTGGGCCAAGGGCGACGTCACCCGCGAGAACCGGCGCGCCCCCGGGTTCGGCCGGGCCGTGGTGCGCCGCGAGGGGCGGGACGCGACGCTGGTCGCCTACGGGCCGAGCGTCCCGGTGGCGCTGGAGGCCGCCGAGGCCGCCGCGCGGGAGGGACGCGACCTGGAGGTGGTGGACCTGCGCACCATCGTCCCGTTCGACGACGGGACCGTCGCCGCCTCGGTGCGCAAGACGGGCCGGTGCGTGGTCGTCCAGGAGGCCCAGGGCTTCGCGGGCGTAGGCGCGGAGATCGCGGCCCGGGTGCAGGAGCGCTGCTTCCACTCGCTGGCCGCGCCGGTGCTGCGGGTCTCCGGGTTCGACATCCCCTACCCGCCGCCGAAGCTGGAGCACTCCCACCTGCCGGACGCCGACCGCGTCCTGGACGCCGTCGACCGGCTCCAGTTCGACGACGTCCCCGACGTCCTGCACCTGGACAGGGAGGCCTCGTGACCGCCGCCACCCGGCAGGTGTTCCGCCTGCCCGACCTCGGCGAGGGCCTCACCGAGGCCGAGATCGTCGAATGGAAGGTCGCCGCGGGCGACACCGTCGAGGTCGACCAGGTCGTGGTGGAGGTCGAGACCGCCAAGGCGGCGGTGGAGGTGCCCGTCCCCTACGCGGGGACCGTGCTGAGGCTGGCCGCGGAGGCGGGCGCGATCCTCGCGGTCGGCGAGCCGCTGATCGAGGTCGGTCCCGCCGGCGACGCCGGGTCGGAACCCGTCGCGGACGTGCGCCCCGTCCCGGACGTGCACCCGGACGCCGCCCGCTACCGCGAGGAGGAGCAGGCCGGATCCGGCAACGTGCTGATCGGCTACGGCACCGGGCACGGGCCGGGCCGGCGCGGACGCCGCCGCGCCGGCGGCCCGAAGGCCCCGGCGGCGGCCCCCGCTCCGGTGGCGCCCGCTCCGGTGGCCCCCGCTCCGGTGGCCCGCCGCGCGGACGCCCCCCGCGTGATCTCCCCGCTCGTCCGCAGGATGGCGCGCGAGCACGGCCTCGACCTCGGCGCCGTCGCTCCCACCGGGCCGCGCGGCGTGATCCTGCGCCGCGACGTCGAGCAGGCCATCGCCGCCGGCATCGCCGCCGGCACCGCCGCCGAGACGGCCGCCGAGACGGCCGCCGAAGCTCCGGTGCCCGCCGCCCGTCCGATGCCCGAGCGGATTCCGCTGCGCGGGCTCCGCCGCGCCGTGGCCGACAAGCTCACCCGCAGCCGCACCGAGATCCCCGATGCGACGACCTGGGTGGACGCCGACGCCACCGCCCTGGTCGAGGCCAAGGACGCGCTGCGCCGGTCCCGCCCCGAACTCGGCATCGGGCTGCTGGCCCTGCTGGCCCGCATCTGCGTGGCCGCCCTGCGGGAGTTCCCCGAGCTGAACTCCTCGGTCGACGCCGACCGGCAGGAGATCGTCCGGTACGGGCACGTCAACCTCGGCTTCGCCGCGCAGACCGACCGCGGCCTCGTGGTGCCGGTCGTGCGGGACGCACACCTGATGACGACCGCGCAGCTCGCCGCGGAGCTGGCCAGGCTCACCGGCCTGGCCCGCTCGGGCGGGCTGCCGCCCGAGTCCCTGACGGGCGGCACGTTCACCCTCAACAACTACGGCGTGTTCGGCGTGGACGGCTCCACCCCGATCATCAACCACCCCGAGGCGGCGCTGCTCGGCGTCGGCCGGATCATCGACCGCCCCTGGGTGGTGGACGGCGCGGTCGTGCCGCGCAAGATGACCCAGCTCTCCCTGACGTTCGACCACCGCGTCTGCGACGGCGGCGCGGCGGGCGGGTTCCTGCGGTTCGCGGCCGACTGCGTGGAGAACCCCGCCGTCCTGCTCACGAACCTGTGACGTCCGGCGGCGGGCGCCGGTAGGCGAAGCCGCCCCCGTCACCGTGGCCGGCGGCGGCCTATGCCGTGACCTCCAGCGAGGTCTCGATGATCTCGTGGTCGGGCCTGCCCCAGCGGGTCTCCCGGTCCTGGGAGCCGGTCATGGCCTCTCCTTCCGCTCGGTGACGAACCGTCCGAGGCGATAACCCGAGGGCCATTGAAACACCTTTCTCCGAAAGGCATTCGCCTATTTGCGCAATGGTCGGGTTAAGCGGTCAAAGGCCCCGGACGGCGGCGACGGTGAAGGGGATCTCCGGGGTGCCGTCGCCGAGCGGGCCGCCCTTGTCGAACTGCGAGCGGACGACGTAGAGGGTCCCGCGGCGGCGGACGAGCGTCGTCGGGACCTGGAGGGACGGGTCCGCCAGCGTGCGCTCGAGGCGGGCCCGCGTCCCGTCGGACGCGACGCGCCAGCGGGTGAGGACGTTGTCGACGTTGTTGGCCGTCCAGAGGCGCCCCTCCTGGAGTTCGAGGCCGTCCGCGTGGCGCATGTCGCCGCCGCTGAGCGCGACCTTGCGGATGGCGCCGGTCGCGAGGTCGAGCCGGTAGAGGTCGCCGCCGAGCATGTCGTCGGTCAGCAGGAACCGCCCGGTGGGGTCGGCGACGATCCCGTTCAGGGTGAAGTCGGCCGGCTTGTGCGGTTCGATGACGTCGCTCAGGTCGAAGCGCGGCGAAAGCGTCGCCGTCCCGCCCCGGGCCGCGTCCAGATCACGCGGCGTGACCTCGTAGACGACGGCGCGGGAGCTGTCCGTCAGGTAGACGCCGCCGTCGGGGGCGACGGCGAGGTCGTTGACGAACCGGGCGCCGTCGCCGGGAACGACGAAGCGCGCCAGCAGGGCGCGGCTCCGGGCGTCGTAGACCGCGACGCCGGACGAGGAGTCGGTCACCCACAGCCGTCCGGCCCGGTCGGTCTTCAGCCCGTTGGCGGTGCGGCGGCCGTCGGCGCCCGCGGGCAGGAACACCTCGGCCGTCCGGTGGCCCGGCCGCATGCGGTAGACCGTGCCGTCCTTCCAGGACCCGGCGTACATCGTCCCGGTGCGCGGGTCCGCGGCGATGCCCTCGGGGTACACGCGGTCGCCCGGCAGGACGTAGGCCGTGGAGATCCGCGACGCGGCCGCGGACGCGGGCGCCGCGGAGACGGCGAGGGATGCGGCGGCGAGGCCCGCCACGGCCGCCGCGGTGGAGCGCTGGATGCGCGACATGACTCTCCATTCGCAGTGCAACATTAGTACGCGCACATACGATAGTTAGAACTCTAATACTCGTCAACGGTCTTCTCTTCAGAGGCTCGGTACCATGCGGGAATGACCTCGTTGCCCGTCCCGGAGCGGCTCGGCTCGCACCTCAAGCGCGCCGAGCAGGCGCTCAACGGCGCCAAGCAGGCGGCGCTGAAGCCGAGCGGGCTCACGAGCCCGCAGTACGCCGCCCTGCTGCACCTCGCCGACAACCCGGGCATGTCGGCCGCCGCGCTGGCCCGCAAGTGCGCCGTCACCCCGCCGACGATGAACACCGTCCTGAAGAACCTCCAGGAGCGGGGGCTGATCGAGCGCACCCCGCACGAGTGGCACCGCAACATCCTGGAGACGCGGCTCACCGCCGAGGGAACGGCCGTCCTGGAGGACGCCGACGCCCGCGCCGTCAAGGTCGAGCGCGGGCTCGCCGCCGAGTTCACCGACGCCGAGCGGCAGACGCTGATCGACCTGCTCGGCCGGTGCGTCGGCTTCCTCGAAGCGGCCCGGTCCGCGCCCGGCGGCTGAGACACTCCCTACGGAACGGGACGAACGCCGCGAGCACCGGAGGAGCCATGGGCGACGGGGTCCAGCACGACAGGTCGGGCCAGCTCAAGCAGATCGAGAGCGGGCTGCTGCCCGGCGAGCAGATCATCGCCGTCTACGACGCGATCGGCGCCGGCACCGGGTTCATCGGGCTCACCGACCGCCGGGTCATCGTCCAGGACCGCAGCTTCGCCGGCAAGAAGTACGCCATCACCAGCGTGCCCTACTCCCGCATCACCTCGGTGAGCGTCGTCAGCAACAAGTCGTGGGCCGGGTCCTACTTCTCCACCGGCTCGATCGCGATCAACGTCGGGACCCACACCTACGAGGTCGAGTTCCGCGGCGCCGACAAGAGCCACCACGTGCACAACGTGATCCTGCAGTACATCTCCGCCTGACCGGCGCCCCGGAGCCTCCCGCGTGCGCGTCAGACGACGACCGCGGCGGTGGAGCCGGCGCGGTCCTTGGTGACGCGGAGCTGGGCCGGGATGCGGGCCCGCAGCTCGGCGACGTGGCTGACGATGCCGACCGCGCGGCCGCCGTCGCGCAGGCCGTCCAGGACGTCCATCACCTCGTCGAGCGTCTCCTCGTCGAGCGTGCCGAACCCCTCGTCGACGAACAGGGTGCCGATCTCGGTGCCGCCCGCCTCGGCGGTGACGACGTCGGCGAGGCCCAGGGCCAGCGCCAGCGAGCTGATGAACGACTCGCCGCCCGACAGGGTGACCGGGTCGCGCATCAGGCCCGTCCAGGAGTCGGCGACGCGCAGGCCGAGCCCCCCGGCGCCCTTGGTGCGGTCGCCCGCCGCCTTCTCCGTGGTGTGGACGAGGGCGTAGCGGCCCCCGGACATGCGGTGCAGCCGTTCGTTCGCGGCGGCGACGACCTGCTCGAGGCGGGCGGCCAGCACGTACGCCGACAGCGACATGTCGTGCCGGTTCGCGGCGTGCTTGCCCGAGGCGAGCCCCGCCACGCGCTCGGCGACCTCGTACCGCCCGGCGGCGGGGCGCCACGCGCCGACGGCGGCGGCGAGGTCTTTGCGCAGCTCGGCCAGCCGCTCGCAGCGGTGCCGCGCGCGGTCGGCGGCGTTCGCGGCCCCGGTGTACGCCGCGTCCGCCGCGGCCACCGCCTCCTCCAGGGCGGGCAGGTCGGGCGCGGGCGCCGCGGCGGCCGCGACCAGCTCCGGATCGCCGAGCAGGGCGCGGACCTCCGCCTCCTCGTCGTCGAGCCTGCGGATCCGGTCGCGCAGGACGCCCTGCTCCTCGTCCGGCAGCGCGGCTTCGAGGACCTCCTCCGGCGTCCGGAACCCCTGCTCCTCCGCCTCCTGCGCGGCCTTGGCGCGGGCGGCGGCCAGCTCCTCGCCGGCGCGCGCGTTCGCGCGGGCCGCCTCGACCGCCGCGGCGATCCTGTCGGCCTCCCCGGCGAGCCTGGCGATGCGGGCCTCCAGCGTCGGGTCGCCGCCGCGCGCCTCGTCGAGCTCGGCGGACAGGCGGGCCCGCTCGGCGGCCAGCTCCCGGTCGTGCGTGCGGTTCTCGGTGAGGGCGCGGCCGGTCTCCTCCTGCGCGGAGCGGACCCGGTCGAGCTCCCGCTCGTCCCGGTGGAGCGCCGCCTCCAGCCGCTCGGCCTCCGCCGCGCGAGCCTCCGCGGCCGCCAGCGCCGCGTCCGCCTCGGCGAGCTCGGCGGCGAGGGCGTCGGGCTCGGCCTCTCCCGCGATCTCCAGCAGCTCGTCGCGCGCGGTGCGCAGCTCCCCGGCCGCAGTCCCGGCCCGCTCCCGGGCGTCCTGGGCCTCGTCGGCCTCGGCCTGCGCCCGCTCCACCTGCTCCTCGGTCGGGATCAGCGCGAGCGAGGTGACCGGGTCCGGGTGCTCGGTGGAGCCGCAGACCCGGCAGGGCTCGCCGTCCGCCAGCTCCTCGGCGAGGACGGCGGCCATGCCGTCCAGCCGACGCTCGTCGCCGGCGACGCCGAGAAGTCGCGGGACCTCATGACGCGCCACCTCGACCACGT
>NZ_JBFARL010000185.1:0-15189 GCF_040674655.1 Actinomadura sp. NPDC049753
TGGTACTGCATGGGAGACCGTGTGGGAGAGTAGGACGCCGCCGGACACATATTGCAGGAAGGCCCCGCCGTTACCGGCGGGGCCTTTCTCATTTCATGCAAGGCTCCCAGGGTCCTTTCGCATTGCCCAGGTGCTATGCCGGAGGGACGCTCCGTCCGCCGGTGAGGGCGGCGAGCGCCGGCTGAGCGCGACCCCGGCTTGCATAAAAGGGCCTTCGGCGGTGATCTTCTCCGCCTCCTGCCGGGCGACGCCGTCGACGATGATGAGGCCGCCCTCCGACAAGGGAACGGTCTGGCCGGACTGCAGGAACGTGCCTGCGCCATGGTGCCGTTCGAGAAAGCCACAACCGCGTGAGCCGTGGCGCGAGAGTGATGGGCCGACGATGACCTCGCGGGCCGTGGACGCCCGGGGCTCGACGGCCATCACCAGGAGCAGGGCGCCGGGCCCCCCGCGCATCGCGGCGGTCCTCACCTCGGTGGCCCACTCCCTATCGGCGGGCGCGATCCGCTGCGGGCGATCTCCCTTGGACCGTGCGCTGTTGAGGGCTCAGCGGCCGAGCGCCTGGTCGAGGGTGGTGGCCCACTGGTGCAGCAGGCGGGTGCGGCGTGCCGAGTCGTCGGTGAGCAGGTCGGCCAAGCCGAGGCCGCGGACCAGGTCGAGGGTCGCCTGGACGGTCTCGCGGACGCCGGGGACGCTCTCGTCCACGCCGAGCGCCTCGACGGTGAGGCGGTGCGCCTCTCGGCCCACGCGGGCTTCGAGGGGGAGTACCTGCTCGCGGAGTTGCTCGTCGGAGCTGGCGGCGACCCAGAGTTGCAACGCGGCGCGGAAGAGCGGGCTCGTGTACATCTCACCGAGCACGGCGACGATGTCCCGGGTGGACGGACGGCGGCCGGCGAGGCCGTCCAGGTGTTCCCGCATCTGCGCCATCCGCACCTCGGAGCCGTAATCGACCGCCGCCGTCACCAGTTCCTCCCGCGTCCGGAAGTGATGCTGGGCGGCGCCCCGGGAGACGCCCGCGCGCTCAGCGACCACGGCCACGGTCGTCCCCGCCCAGCCGACGGAGGCGAGGCAGTCGATGGCGGCCTCCAGGAGGCGCTGCCTGGTCGCGCGGCTGCGGTCCTGCTGCGGTTCGCGGGGGAGTGCCTGAGCGGTCATGGGTTCCTTGGTCCGGTGGCCTTCCAGTCAATCAACGATCCGCGGGAGGAACAATCATGCGCGATTGATTTTTCCTCCGCGCCCCCGCCGCCGGCGCTGCGGCGTCCGTGTCACCGTGTGTCGCGCAGTACCGCATCAATCTCCCCGGCGACCCTGGCGGGATCGTGGCACGGCCGCAGCGGGTCACCGGCCGCGAGGACGAACCACGGCACACCGCCCACCCCGGCCTTGGCCCGGATGCTCCCCTGAGCCCGCACCGAAAGCGTCCCAGGGTTCGAACGCGACGTGCCGCCCGTTTCCCCATCCGCCGGGTTCCTGGTCTCGAAGGTCGGCCGCCGCTGCTCGGGGACGTGCCCCGGGTTTCGCCACCGTCATCGCTTCGCCTGCCTTACGGCCGTACCGATGTGCCGCGCTGCCGCGTCCAGCTCGTTAGCCGGACGGATCGGCACCCCTGTGCGGACGTTGGAGAACCACCCCGCCCGCCGTGGTGGCGGCAGCCGACCGTGACCGGCCCCCCGGGGACGCCGTGCGGGATCACGTTGAGGACGGGACATCCGTCGATCGCGGGATCGCCGTGTTCAGCGATGGTGTGCCGCGCCGTTCCTTCCGATGATGGTTCGGTCGGCTCCCGCAGTGAGGTGGCCGGCCAGGGAGACGGTAGCGGGCGGTGCTTGGGTGCACTGGCGAGGAGGCAGGGCTTCAGCGGGACGCGTGGAGGCCCGGCCGAAACCGGCCGGGCCTTCGGTGCCGGTGCGGTACCGGCTGCGATCAGTGGCGGCTCGCGTCGCGGCGCACGTCCACTGACGAGACGTCCTGACCTACACGAGGGTCGTTGCCTCCAGGTCGGAAGAGCTCGGATCGGGTCACCCGGCTCGCTGGTCGAGGTTGCCGTGGGCCTCTGCCGAGAGGTCCTGGCCGTCGGCCCAGGTCTTGAGCCGGTCCGCGTACGCCTGCTGGATCATCGGATAGAAGCCCTGGCCGAACAGCACCCGCAGGGGCGGGGCGTCGGAGTCGACGATCTTGAGGAGGGTCCGGGCCGCGGCGGCCGGGTCGCCGGCGGGCTGCTTGCCCGCGACCTGGGCGAGGCGCCGGCGGAGACCGTCGTAGGCCGGGTCGTTGCGGGCCATGTGGCCGTTGGCCAGCGGATCGGGGTTCTTGTTCTCCCTGGTGGCGAAGCCGCCGGGCTCGATGATGGTCACCTTGACGCCGAAGTCGGCGACCTCGCCGGCGAGTGCCTCGTTCAAGCCCTCCAGGGCCCACTTGGAGGCGTGGTACGCCCCGCCGAGCGGCATGGCGATGAGCCCGGCCGCCGAGGACAGCTGGATGATGTGTCCCGAGCGCTGCTCGCGCAGGTGGGGCAGCGCGGCTTGGACGACCCACACCGCGCCGAACAGGTTGGTCTCCATCTGGTCGCGGAGTTCCCGCTCGGTCAGTTCCTCGATCGCCCCGATCTGGGCGTAGCCGGCGTTGTTGACGATGACGTCGAGACGGCCGAAGTGCTCCTTGGCCCGCTTCACGCCCTCGAAGACGGCGGCCTTGTCGGTCACGTCCATCTCGAGCGGGAGAACCGCGTCGCCGTGGGCGGCGACCAGGTCGTCCAGGCTCGCGGTGTTCCTGGCGGTCGCGGCGACCCTGTCGCCGCGAGACAGGGCGGCCTCAACGAACTCGCGGCCCAGGCCGCGGGACGAACCGGTGATGAACCAGACCTTGCTCATGATCTCTCCGCTCCTCGTTGTCGGTCTCGAACACAAGGCACCGGGGATCGGGCCCTTGTGACAGGCGGGCCCCGTGTCCTGCGTCACAGATGCTTCACCTAGGTGCATTGATTGCACTGTTGTGCAGGTCAATGCACCTCGCGCCCGCAGGCGATGCCGCGGCCCGCGTCGACGCCCTGATCCGGACCCTGCTGGAGTACTCACCGCAGTCGCTTCCTCTGGGGCGCCGACTCGTCCGTCTCACCGTCGATCCGCCGGCGAACGGCGCCCGGCCGAGCCGGAGCCCCCGCCGGGTGGAGTGGCTGGAGCAGGCCTGCCGGCCGCTCCACGGCGTCCTGAGCGAGGAGTCGTTCCAGCGCCTGATCTCGGCCTTGACCATCGTGGTCGGCCGGGAAGCGCAGATCACCCTGCGTGACTTCCGCGGTCTCGACCCGGAGGCCGAGCAAGAGGCCATCACCTGGGCCGCCCGCGTCCTGGTGGAAGCGGCGATCAAGGAGGAGTCCTGAAGGAGTCCCTCGACCCGCTCCTTGGCGGCTGAGGGCACGTCCGGACCGTGGTGCCTCCGCGGCCAGAAACAATCATGCGTGATTGATTTTTTGGGGGTGGGGTGGCAGGGTTCTGGCCATGAGCCAACCGCTGCGGGTCGGTAACGCCTCGGGCTTCTACGGCGACCGCTTCTCCGCGGTGCGGGAGATGCTGGAGGGCGGGCCGCTGGACGTCCTCACCGGCGACTACCTCGCCGAGCTGACGATGCTGATCCTCGGGCGCGGGAAGATGAAGGACCCGGACGCCGGGTACGCCGCGACGTTCCTGCGGCAGATGGAGGAGTCCCTCGGCCTGGCCGCGGAGCGCGGCACCACGATCGTCGCGAACGCCGGAGGACTCAACCCGCGGGGGCTGGCGGCCCAGTTGCGCGAGCTGGCCGCCCGGCTGGGGATCGACGTGCGGATCGCCCATGTGGAGGGCGACGATCTGCTGCTCCGGGCGGAGGAGCTCGGCCTGGCGGACGCCCGCCACGGGCGGCCGCTCACCGCCAACGCCTACCTGGGCGCCTGGGGGATCGCCGAGTGCCTGCGGGCCGGCGCGGACGTGGTGGTGACCGGACGCGTCACCGACGCGTCTCTGGTCGTGGGTCCGGCGGCCGCGCACTTCGGCTGGGCGCGCGACGACTGGGACGCGCTCGCGGGCGCGACGGTCGCCGGGCACGTCCTGGAGTGCGGCGCGCAGGCGACCGGCGGCAACTACGCCTTCTTCCAAGAAATCTACAATGTAAAGGCAGCGGGCTTTCCGATCGCCGAGATCCATCCCGACGGGTCCAGCGTGATCACCAAGCACGACGGGACCGGCGGCGCCGTGACGGTCGAGACCGTCACGGCCCAGCTCCTGTACGAGATCGGCGCGCCCGCCTACGCCGGCCCGGACGTGACGACGCGGTTCGACACGATCCATCCGGCGCAGGACGGGCCCGACCGGGTGCGGATCAGCGGCGTCCGGGGCCTCCCTCCGCCGCCGACCACCAAGGTGTGCCTGAACCACCTGGGCGGCCACCGCAACGAGATGACCTTCGTCCTCACCGGCCTGGACATCGAGGCCAAGGCCGAGCTCGTGAAGGCGCAGCTGGAGGCCGCCTTCACCAAGGGCAGGCCGTCCCGCGTCGAATGGACGCTCATCGGCGCCCCCGGGCCGGACCCGGCCACGCAGGGGGAGGCCACCGCCCTGCTCCGCTGCGCCGTCCTCGACCCGGACCCCGAGAAGGTCGGCCGCGCGTTCAGCGGCGCCGTCGTGGAACTCGCCCTCGCCGGCTATCCGGGCTTCACCATGACCTCCCCACCCGGGAAGGGCGGCCCTTACGGCGTCTACACGCCCGCTTACGTCCCGAACGAGGCCGTCGAGCATGTCGCGGTGACCCACGAGGGCGAGCGCATCGCCATCCCCGCGGCTCCGCACGTGCGCGACCTCGAAGTCTCCGCCGAGGCCCCGTCCGCCGGAGGCGTCCCACCGGGCGCCGCCGTCCGGGCGCCGCTAGGCCGTGTCGCCGGGGCGCGGAGCGGGGACAAGGGCGGGGACGCCAACATCGGCGTGTGGGCCCGGACCGACGCGCAGTGGCGCTGGCTGGAGCCCTTCCTGACCACCGAAAGGCTCCGCGAGCTGCTGCCGGAGACCCGCGAGCACACCGTCCGCCGGCATGTGCTGCCCAACCTCCGTGCGGTGAACTTCGTGGTCGAAGGGCTGCTGCAGGAGGGCGTGTCCGCCTCGACCCGGTTCGACCCCCAGGGCAAGGCCCTGGGGGAGTGGCTGCGGTCCCGCCTCGTCGACATCCCGGAGGCAGTCCTGTGACCCTCAAGAGCACCCTGGACGCGCGGAGCCCGGAGTACCGGGAACGCCGCGCGGCCATGCTGGAGAAGCTGGCGGCCCTGGACGCCGAGCACGCCAAGGCGCTGGAAGGAGGCGGCCGGAAGTACGTCGAGCGGCACCGCGGGCGCGGCAAGCTCCTGGCCCGCGAGCGCATCGAGCTGCTGCTCGACCCCGACTCGCCGTTCCTCGAACTGAGCCCCCTCGCCGCGTGGGGGAGCGACTTCCCGGTCGGCGCGAGCGTCGTCACCGGCATCGGCGTCGTCGAGGGCGTCGAGTGCATGATCGTGGCGAACGACCCGACGGTGCGGGGCGGGGCCAGCAACCCGTGGACGGTGAAGAAGAGCTTCCGGGCGTCCGACATCGCGCTGGAGAACCGGCTGCCCGTCATCAACCTGGTCGAGTCGGGCGGCGCGGACCTGCCGACGCAGAAGGAGATCTTCATCCCGGGCGGCCGCATGTTCCGCGACCTCACCCGGCTGTCGGCCGCGGGGATCCCCACGATCGCGCTCGTGTTCGGCAACTCCACGGCGGGCGGCGCCTACATCCCGGGCATGTGCGACCACGTCGTCATGGTCAGGGAGCGCGCGAAGGTGTTCCTCGGCGGGCCGCCGCTGGTGAAGATGGCGACCGGCGAGGAGGCCGACGACGAGGAGCTCGGCGGCGCCGAGATGCACGCGCGCGCCTCGGGGCTCGCCGACTACATGGCGGCGGACGAGGAGGACGCGCTGCGCCTCGGACGCCGGATCGTCGCGAACCTCAACCACCGCAAGCTCGGCCCCGCGCCGGGCCCGGTCGAGGAGCCGCTGTACGACGCCGAGGAGCTGGCCGGGATCGTCCCCGAGGACCTGAAGATCCCCTTCGATCCGCGCGAGGTCATCGCCCGGATCGCCGACGGGTCGCGGTTCGACGAGTTCAAGCCGCTGTACGGGACGAGCCTGGTCACCGGGTGGACGCGCGTCCACGGCTACCCGATCGGGATCCTCGCCAACGCGCAGGGCGTCCTGTTCGGGGACGAGGCGCAGAAGGCGGCGCAGTTCATCCAGCTCGCCAACCAGCGCGACACCCCGCTGCTGTTCCTGCACAACACGACCGGCTACATGGTCGGCAGGGAGTACGAGCAGGCGGGGATCATCAAGCACGGCGCCCTGATGATCAACGCGGTGGCCAACAGCAGGGTCCCGCACATCTCGATCGTCATGGGCGCCTCGTACGGGGCGGGCAACTACGGCATGTGCGGCCGCGCGTACGACCCGCGGTTCCTGTTCGCCTGGCCGAGCGCCAAGTCGGCGGTGATGGGGCCGCAGCAGCTCGCGGGCGTCCTGTCGATCGTGGCGCGCCAGGCGGCGCAGGCGCGCGGGCAGGCCTACGACGAGGACCAGGACCGCGCGATGCGGGAGATGGTCGAGGCGCAGATCGAGGCCGAGTCGCTGCCGTTCTTCCTGTCCGGGCGCCTCTACGACGACGGGGTGATCGATCCCCGCGACACCCGGACCGTCCTCGGCCTGTGCCTGTCCGTCGTCCACAACGCCCCCGTGCGCGGCGCCGAGGGCTTCGGCGTCTTCCGGATGTGAGTGTCGAAACAATGATCAACAGAGTGCTGGTCGCCAACCGCGGCGAGATCGCCCGCCGCGTCCTGCGGGCCTGCCGGGACCTCGGCGTCGGGACGGTCGCCGTCCACTCCGACCCCGACGCCGCCGCGCCGCACGTCCGGGAGGCGGACGTGGCCGGGCGGCTGCCCGGCGCGTCCCCGGCGGAGACCTACCTGTCGGTGGAGCGGCTCCTCGCCGTGGCGGAGCGCGCCGGGGCCGACGCCGTCCACCCGGGCTACGGGTTCCTGTCGGAGAACGCGGACTTCGCGCGGGCGGTCCTCGACGCCGGCCTGACCTGGATCGGCCCGCCTCCCGAGGCGATCGCCGCGATGGGCTCAAAGATCGAGGCAAAGAAGCTGATGGCCGCGGCGGACGTCCCGGTGCTGCCCGAGCTCGACCCCGCCCGGGTCGGCGGCGCGGACCTGCCGCTGCTGGTCAAGGCGTCCGCGGGCGGCGGCGGGCGCGGCATGCGCGTCGTCAGGACGCTCGGGGAGCTGGAGAGCGCCGTCGCGGGGGCGCGCAGGGAGGCGGAGTCGGCGTTCGGCGACCCCACGGTGTTCTGCGAGCCGCTGCTGGAGGACGCCCGCCACATCGAGGTGCAGATCCTCGCCGACGCGCACGGGACGGTCTGGACGCTCGGCGAGCGCGAGTGCTCGATCCAACGCCGGCACCAGAAGATCATCGAGGAGGCGCCGTCCCCGGCCGTCGGTCCCGAGCTGCGCGCGCGGCTGTGCGGGGCGGCGGCGAGCGCGGCGCGCGCCATCGGGTACACCGGCGCGGGCACGGTCGAGTTCATGCTGGCGCGCGACGGCGGCTTCTACTTCCTGGAGGTCAACACCCGGCTCCAGGTCGAGCACCCGGTCACCGAGTGCGTGTACGGGGTGGACCTCGTCCGGCTGCAGATCGAGGTCGCCGAGGGCGCCCGCCTTCCGGCCGCGCCGCCGGAACCGCGCGGCCACGCCATCGAGGTGCGCCTCTACGCCGAGGACCCCGCGCGCGACTGGCGGCCCGCCAGCGGCACGCTGCACACCTTCGAGGTGCCGGGGGCGGACGCCGAGTTCGCCGTGCCGGCGGCGTACGGTCTGCGGCTCGACAGCGGCGTGGAGAGCGGCGCCGAGGTCGGCGTCCACTACGACCCGATGCTCGCCAAGGTGATCGCGTGGGCGCCGTCCCGGGCCGGCGCCGCGCGCAGGCTGGCGGCGGCGCTGCGCGGCGCCCGTATCCACGGCCTCACCACCAACCGCGACCTGCTCGTCCGGATCCTGGAGGAGCCGGGGTTCCTGGACGGCGCCACCGACACCGGCTACCTCGACCGCGTCGGCCTGGACACCCTGGCCGCCCCCCTGGCGGACGAGGCGGCGGTCCGGATCTGCGCGCTGGCCGCCGCGCTCGCCCAGGCCGCCGCGAGCCGGGCGGGCGCCGCGGTGCTCGGCGGCCTCCCGTCGGGCTGGCGCAACGTGCGGTCCCAGCCGCAGCGCAGGACGTTCCAGGGGCCCGGCGGCCCGGTGGACGTCGACTACCGGCTGGACAGGGACGGTCTGACCTCCGAGCTGTGCCCGGGCACGTCGCTGGTGTCCGCCGCTCCGGACCGCGTCGTCCTCGACCGCGACGGCCTCCGCGAGACCTTCGCCGTGACCGCCGCCGGGGACGCGGTGCACGTCGACTCCCGCTTCGGCCCGGTCGCGCTCGTCGCCGTACCGCGGTTCGCCGACCCGAGCGGCCGGATCGCCCCGGGCTCCCTCCTGGCCCCCATGCCCGGAACCGTCGTCCGCGTCGAGACCGAACCGGGCGCGAACGTCGCCGAAGGGCAGACCCTGGTCGTCCTGGAGGCGATGAAGATGGAGCATCGCATCGCCGCGCCGTCCGCCGGGACGGTCGCCGAACTGAACGTCACCGCGGGGCAGCAGGTCGAGTCCGGCGCCGTCCTCGCCGTCATCGAAGGGACCCCCGAATGAGTTTCGTCGAGACCGAGGAACGGCGGGCCCTGCGCGCCGCGGTCGCCGAACTGGGCGGCAAGTACGGCTCCTCCTACTACGTGGAGAAGGCCAGGTCCGGACAGAAGACCGACGAGCTGTGGGCCGAGGCCGGGCGCCTCGGTTACCTCGGCGTCAACGTGCCGGAGGAGTACGGCGGCGGAGGCGGAGGCATCGGCGACCTCGCCGCCGTGTGCGAGGAGCTGTCCGCCGCGGGCTGCCCGCTGCTGCTCATGGTCGTGTCCCCGGCGATCTGCGCGACGATCATCGCCCGGTCCGGCACCGAGGACCAGAAGAAGCACTGGCTGCCGCGCTTCGCCGACGGCTCGGTGAAGATGGCGTTCGCGATCACCGAGCCCGACGCCGGCTCCAACGCGCACCGCATCACCACCACGGCGCGCCGCGACGGCGACGGGTGGGTGCTGAACGGGCAGAAGACGTTCATCTCCGGCGTGGACGAGTCGGACGCCGTGCTGTTCGTCTCCCGCACGCAGGACCAGAAGGGCAACCTGCGGCCGTCGCTGTTCGTCGTCCCGACCACCGCGCCCGGCTTCACCTTCACCCCCATCGACATGGAGATCGTGTCGCCGGAGAAGCAGTTCGTCTGCCACCTCGACGACGTCCGGCTGCCCTACGACGCGCTCGTCGGCGACGAGGACGGCGGCCTGCTGCAGCTGTTCGCCGGGCTCAACCCCGAGCGCATCATGGCCGCCGCGATGGGCGCCGGGATCGGCCGCCTTGCGCTCGGCAAGGCGATCGGCTACGCCGCGTCCCGGCAGGTGTTCAGAACGCCGATCGGCGCGCACCAGGGCATCGCGCACCCGCTCGCCGCCGCCAAGATCGAGCTGGAGCTGGCCCGGCTGATGGGGCAGAAGGCCGCGTGGCTCTACGACGAGGGCGACGACGCGGGCGCCGGCGAGGCCGCGAACATGGCCAAGTACGCCACCGCCGAGGCCGCGATCCACTGCGTCGACCAGGCCATCCAGACCCACGGCGGCAACGGCCTCACCACCGAGTACGGCGTCGGGATGCTCGCCGGTGTCGTCCGGCTCATGCGCATCGCCCCGGTGAGCCGCGAGATGATCCTCAACTACGTCGCCCAGCACTCCCTGGGGCTGCCCAAGTCCTACTGACCGCTCCGGTGGCGGCGGCGTGGCCGGGCGGTCTAGACTCCTGCCGTTCCCCGCGCCTTGATCAAAAATGAAGATCGCGACCAGAGGGACTCACGTGTACGGTCCGCCACCCGTTCCGCCGCCCGCCGCAGAGCCCATCCCGCCCGCGCCGCCTCCCGCCGCGGCCCCGCGCGGCCGCCGCCTGGCGGCCTGGGGCATCGACACCGCCCTCCTCGCCGGCGCCGCGGTCCTGCTCGGCACGATGACGTGGGGACGGCTCAACGGACTCTTCGGGGACGGGCTCTGGGGCGACGCCCTGTCGGCGGCGGGCGGGCTCCTGCTGTCCGGCGGCGACGTCCGGCAGGCCGCCGAGAACTTCGGCATGGGCATCTGGAACACGGCCGTCAGCGCAGTCGAGCAGGCGCTGCTGCTGCTCATCCTGATCGAGTTCCTGCACCAGTTCGCGGGGCAGGCCTTCGCCGGCCGGACCGTCGGCAAGGCCGTGCTCGACCTGCGCGTGGAGAACGCCAGGTCCGCCAAGTCCAGGGCGCTGCGCCGTTCCCTGGTGACCACGGCGGGCGGCACCGGCCTGTACTGCACCGCGTGGATCCTCCTCCTGCACGGGCTCTTCCTCCTGTCCCTGGTCACCTGGCTGGTCGCCGTCGCGGTGTTCCTGGCCAACAGCGCGCCGACCCTCGTCGGCGCCCGCCGCCGGGGCCTCGCCGACCTGGTGGCGGGGACGTCCCTCGTCCGCGCGGACGGCTACCGGCGCGCAGCCCAGGCCGCGCGGCAGGGCGCCGTCATCGCCTGGGACGGCACGCAGGCGGCGGGCCAGGTCGCGGGGCAGGCCGTTCGTGAGAACGCCGCCCGCATCGCCCAGGCCGAGTCGATGCAGCGCGCCCTGCAGTCCGAGCGCGCCCGGCAGATGCAGGATCTGGGCCGGCGGTCCGCGTCCCGGATGCAGGACGCGATGCAGAGCGAACGGGCGCAGCAGGTCGGCCAGGCGGGCAAGCGCGTCGGGGGCCGGCTCAGGAGCGCCTACCAGGATCGCCGGTCCGCCCGGCGGCAGCCGCTGCCCCCGCAGCCGGAGCAGCCCGCCCTCCCGCCGCCCGCACCTCACTACGACCCCTACGCGCAGCCCGACCCCTACGCGCAGCCCGGTGATGTCCAGCCGGGGTACGTCCAGCCGGGCCGGCACGAGCCGCCGCAGCAGTACATGCCGCCGCCGCAGTAATCGCCCAGGATCCGGAACCGTCGAAGTCCTACTGAATCACCTCACCTCGACCTTTGCTCACTCTTAGTATTCATTGCATTACATAGAGCAGAGGTCGGGGACGATCGCTACGCAAGTACCGGATGCCGGAGCGAAAGGGATGATCATGAAGAGGTGTCTTGCGGTTCTGGTTCTCGCCGCCGGGACGACGATGGCCGGGATGACCGGCCTGTCCGCCACGGCGTCGGCCGCCACGGCGTCCGGCGAGCCGATGAAGGGCCACGACCACCACTGCTGCTGTGAGCACAACGTCAACAAGAACGTGAACATCAACATCAACGGCTGACGCGACGGCCGTTCCCGCCCGGCGGTCCTTCCGGCGGGCTGGCATCTGGCGGAGACCGTGCGGTCTCCGCCAGATCGTCATTCGGCCAGGGCGTCCAGCTGCGCCTCCAGCGGCACGGGCGCGCCGAGGCGGTTGTCCACGGCCGTGTGGGGCACCGGAGGCGGCGTCCCTGGCAGGATCCGGGCGACGAAGGCGTCGAACGCCGCCAGCTTGCCCGTGTCGCGGGGCGAGCCCCGCCGCTCCAGCCGGTGCCGGAGGGTCGCGGCGTCCGTCCGGATCCAGACCAGACGCACCGGCGGCCCGCCCAGGGACGTCACCCACGCGGTCCAGCGCGCCGCGTCCCGGATGTGGCCGGTGAACGGGCCGCTCAGCAGCACCGGGCAGCCGTGCGACCGGATCTCCCGCGCCGTGGCGGTCATCCCCGCGTACTCGTGCGGCTTGACGTGCTCGTCGTACCAGGGGCCCTCGCGCTCGCCCGGATCGCGGGAGAACGCCGCGAGGGTCGCCTCCACGAACGGCCCGAACATCGTGTCCTTGTCCAGCAGCGCCGGGACGGGACGCAACCGCCGGAGCAGCAGGTCCGAGACCGTGGTCTTGCCGGAGCCGGGCGGCCCCGCCACCACCCAGGCCGGGGCGGGCGTCACGTCGACAGGCGCAGTCGGCGGGTCGCCAGCCGCTCGATGCGCGCCTCGTCGATCTCGTGGCCGAGGCCCGGCTGCGTGAGCGGGACGCCGACGACGCCGCCGGACGAGCGCACCGGCGGCGTCACGAACACCGGGCCGCCGGCCGGGTCGGACACGTCGCTCGGCAGCGTGCACCCCGGCAGGGCCGCGAGCGCCACCGCGGCGGCCTGCCCGATGCCGAACGCGCCGCTGCCGCTGCACCACACGTCCCATCCCGCCGCGTAGGCGAGGTCGTGGGCGCTGCGGGCCGCGGTCAGCCCGCCGAGCCGGTCGAGGCGCAGGTGCAGCGCACGGCCCGCCTCCAGCGACAGGGCCGCGTCCAGCGTCTCCAGATCACCCACGTCCGGGGCCACGGCGGTGCCCACCCGCGCCTGGAGCCGGGCGTGCGCCGCGAGGTCGCCGCCGGCGAAGGGGCGCTCGATCGCCGCCAGGCCGTAGGCGTCCAGCGCCTCCACCGCCGCCAGGTGCTCCGGCGACTCGGTGTAGGCGTGGCCCGCGTCGGCGACGAGCGCCAGGGCCGGGTACGCCTGCCGGATCGCGCGGACGGGCTCGACGTCCCACCCCGGCCGGACGTCCAGCGTGACGCGGGTGTGGCCCGCTCCAACGGCCTTGTTGACCCGGGCCGTGACGGTGTCGATCGCCGGCTCGGGGGAGATCCGCGCACCCGTGACGATCGAGGTGCGGGTGCCGCCGAGCGCGTGCGCGAGCGGCAGCCCCCGCGTCCGGCACCACAGGTCCCAGCAGGCCGTGTCGACGGCCGCCGCGGCCTCGCGCGCGCCGAGGTCGGCGGCGGCGGACACGTCCTCGGGGCGGTCCCAGTCGAGTCCGATCAGGGCCGGCCCCATGCGCGTCTCGATGTCCGCCCATGCCGCGCCGGGGTCGCCGGCCCCCTCCCGGACGGCCATCTCGCCCCAGCCGACGGCGTCGTCGCCGGCGAGGCGGACGAGGACGCTCTCCGGACGCCGCCCGCGCGGCATCGCCACGCGGAAGGCGTCGCAGCCGTGGATCCGAGGCACCGCACCAGCCCTTCGAAGTAGGGGTCGTTCCTCAATGATCCCCCCTCCCCGGACCAGGAAGGACAATCCACGCGGGTCAGGACCGCCGCGGCGGGACGGGCGCCGGCCGCGGGCCGGGCCGGCCGGTCAGGGGCAGCTGCTCTCCAGCGACACCGGCTTGGAGCTCGGCTTGGACGGCTCGCCGCCGTCCTGCCCGCCCGGCGAGGCGGTGGGCGAGGCGGTGGGCGAGGCCGTGGGCGTGCCGCTCGGCTTGGTGCTGACCTGGCGCGGCTCGCTGTTGACGGCGTCGGCCGCCAGGGTGCGGATCTTCTCGAAGTCCGGGTTCCCCGTGTAGATCAGCGGCGGGACGAACTGCAGGCTCCTGATCTGAGCGCCGTTCTTGACCCGGTTCGACAGCTTCATCAGCGCGGGCAGCAGTTCCTGCGGGATGTCGGTCGACAGCGTCCGCTTGGCCGCCGCGGCGAGCTTGTCGAAGCTGGTGAGCACGGTCTGCGGGTCGGCCTGCTCGGCGATCGCCCGCATCAGGCACTTCTGCCGGCTCATCCGCACGTAGTCGCTGCTGTTGGTGCGGGACCGCCCGTACCAGAGGGCCTCCTTGCCCTTCAGCGTCCGGTAGCCGGGCTGCAGGACGCCCCCCTGCAGCCCGTACGGGATCGGCTCGGTGATCTTGAGCTTGACGCCGCCCATGGCGTCGACGATGTCGGCGAAGCCGAACATGTCGACGAGGATGTAGTAGTCCACGCGCAGGCCGAGGACTCCGGCGACGGTGGCCTTCAGCAGTTCGGGGCCGCGGCGCTTCTTGGCGACGCCGGGCACCACGTCGGGGTGGTTCTCGGCGTACTCGTAGACCTCGTTGAGCAGGCCCGGGTTCTGCGGGCCGTCGCCGGTGAAGCCGTAGGGGAACCGGTCGCGGGCCGGGCCGGGCGGCATCGGGAACCGCTCCAGGTTCCGCGGCAGGCTCAGCAGCACCGTGTCGCCCGTCTTGGTGTCGACGCTGGCGAGCGTCACGCTGTCGGTGCGCACGCCGGTGCGGTCGGCGGCGGAGTCGCCGCCGAGCAGCAGGATGTTGACGCGCGGCTGGCCGTTGAACGGGTCCGCGGTGTCGACGGGCTTGCCGTTCTCGCTGCCGGTGCGGAAGATGCTGGTCAGCGCGTCCCGGTACACGTAGGTGCTGTGCGCCGACCACGCCACCGGCACCGCGACGGCGGCGCACATCACCGCGACGGCGGCCGCGCCGAGCGTCCGGGCGCCCGCGGCGAGGCGGGTCGGGCGCAGCAGCAGGTAGGAGCGGACGACGACGAGGATCCACAGCACGCCGAGCGCGATGATCGCGGCGGAGGTCCGCTGGAGCACCGCGGGCTGGACGGCGTAGTGGACCAGGTCGGAGCGGTAGAGCGTGGCGGCGCCCGCGAGGGCGGCGACGATCGCCACGTACAGCGCGAGCAGGACTCCGCCGGCGATCCGGCGGCCCGTGACGAAATGCGCGACGCCCCAGACCAGGGCGGACGCGAGCGTCAGTGCCAGCGCGCGAGGGAGGCCCCCGGCTCCGCCGGAGGCACCCTCATCGTCCCTGTTCCGGGCACGCCCACTTGGCGACCGACCCATGTACGCTCCGATTCCCACCCACAGTGAATTAAGCCTCGGCTCACATTATGGACGCGTCGAACCGGGCAAAGGTTGCGTATGAGTCGATCGCATGCGAGCGGGTGTGGCCTTTGGTGCAGATCGTCAGGATAGTGAATCCACCGCCGTTCGGGGACCCGTACGGATGATCACGTAGCGGGCAGGGCGCCAGCGCGTGGGCGGCCGTGAGCGGCGGGACGATCACCAGCAGGCACAGGACCGACACCGTCGTGCCGCCCGCGAGCCGCCACAGCGGCGACAGCCCGGCCGGGAGCAGCACGGCGTAGGAGTGGACGATCAGCCCCGCCCACAGCGCCGCGACGACCAGGCAGCCGGCCGTCAGTGCCGCCAGCCACGCGGGCCGCGCCGCCGCCTGCAGCAGGAGCGGCCGGCCGTGCCCGGCGGCGAG
>NZ_JBFARL010000186.1:0-15123 GCF_040674655.1 Actinomadura sp. NPDC049753
GCCGCCCGGCGGCCGGCGCCCGCCCCGTGGCCGGCCGCCTCGACCGCCCCCAGCAGGAGGGCCGCCGCGGCGGAGAACTCCATGTCGGCGTGCGCGCTCGGGGCCCGGTCGAGCCAGCCGAGGTGCCGCTGCAGGATCTCCAGGCCGCGCGCCCCGTTGCCCGTGACCGCGCAGAACTCCAGGTGCTCGCCGATGTCGCCGAGGTCGGCGAGGCGCGCCCGGTGCACCCGGTAGGCGCGGCGGTGCGCGGCGGCGGCCTCCTCCAGGCGGCCCATGCGCAGGTACACCGGCAGCAGCGCCGTCTGGATCGACTGCGGCTGCTCGTTGCAGGACAGCCGCGCGCTCAGCACCGGCGCGGCGATCTCGAACGCCTCCTCGTGCCGTCCGGCCTCGACCAGGTGGCGGGCCATGCCGGTCGGGTCGCAGCCCTCGCAGTCGGACAGCTCGTCCCGCTCGGCGGCACGCCACTTCACGAACCACTCGTGCGCCGAATCGTCGCCGATGTGCCGCGCCACCACGTTGCGGTAGTGGTACACCGCCTGGAGGCTGTGCCCGCCCGCCTTGTAGCGCCGCTCCATGTCGTCCAGGACGGCGTAGGCGCGGTCCAGCGGGATCTCGGGGAACGAGGTCAGGGAGCTGACCACCGCCTTCATCTGCCACAGCAGGCTGTGCGTCTCGTCGAACCGGGCGGGGTCGCGGTCGTGGTCGGCCAGCGTGCGGCTGAACGTCGCGAACGCCTTCACGGGCTCGCCGCCGTACCGGTAGGCGTCGGTCAGCCTGACCCGCACGTGGAACGCCAGTACCTCGTCGCCGGCCGCCTCGGCGCGGCGCAGCGCGTCCTCGATCAGGACGGTGCGGGCCTCCCCGTAGGGCAGCTCCTGCGACCGCGCCATCAGCGCGTAGACGTCATCCATGCTCAACGGGGCCCTCCGGGGAGTGGACGGCCCACTCCAGCAGGCCGATGAAGGAACGGTTCAGGACCGCCGTGTCGACGGGCCGCAGCGGATGGTGGCCGAGCAGGAGCGCCTGCCCGTACAGGGCCTGGACTGCCGCCTCGACCGGCCCGCCGTCACCGAGGGAGGTGACGCGCCGCGCCAGCGGATTGCGGTAGTTCAGCACGAGCTGGGGGCGGTCGGCGCTCGTGGTCGCGCCGACCGCGCCGAGCACGTCCGCCCACAGCTCGCCCGCCTCCTCCTGCGCGCGGGCCAGCTCCTGGCGGAACTGCGCGTCCCGGCTCGTCAGGTACAGCGCGGGCAGCGACGCGGGGTCGAAGTCGCGGACGACGACCTCGCAGCCGAGCCGCTCCACCGCCCGCTGCGCCGCCGCGAGGAACGGCCGCAGCGCCAGCTCCGCCGCCGGGTCGAGGACGCCGAACGTGGTGGTCAGCTCGGCCGCGTCCAGCCGCGTGAGCCGGATGTCCGGGTCGAGGTCCGGCAGCCGCTCGATGATCTCGGTGTCGTGGACGTAGCCGCCGTTGACCAGGCCCACGCCCTGGGCGCCCGCGACCGCCGCGAGCCGCCGGAACTCGTCCACGTCCGCGGTGAACCGGCCGCCCGGATGGCGGCGGCGGAACTCGTGCAGGGTCATCGGCCCGGAGGACGTCTCGTACTCCAGCCACCGGTCGACGATCCGCAGCATGTCGTCGTCGTGCAGGGCCATCGCCTTGACGCCGAGCTGGTGCAGCCGCAGGAAGGCCCGCAGCCGCGCCGGGTCGGTCTCGGCGAGCTTCACCAGCCACTGCCGCAGCACCTCCCCGAGGCCGTGCCGCGTCGATTCGAGCAGCTCGTCCTCGTAGAGGGCCTCGCGGCTCGCGGTCGGCCGCAGCTCCCCCGCGTCCACGACGCAGCGCGCGAAGAACGCCCAGTCGGGAAGCAGGCCCTCGACGCTCTCGGCCAGCAGCATCCGCTTCAGGTAGACGCGGTGCGCGGCGCGCGCGGACGGCGACACCGGCTCGGGCAGGACGAACGCGACGCCCGTCAGCCCGGCCTCCGGCACGTCGAGGTCCACGACGTCGAACGGGGTGAACCCGCAGACCTCCTCGCAGTACCGCTCCAGCGCCCGCCTGCGGTCGGCGGGATCGCGGTAGGACGCCCGCCACGGCGGCCCGTCGCCGGTGACGGCCACGCCGTCCACGACCAGCTCGACCGGGAGGAGCGACCCGTAGGTGGCGGCCAGCTCGGCGACGACCGGGGGGCTGAGCAGCTCCGCCGAGCCCGGCCGCGCCCGCAGCGTCACCGTCGTGCCCGGCTCGTCGCGCTCGCCCGGCTCGACCCGGTAGCTGCCCTCGGACCGTCCCGTCCACCGGACGGCGCCGCCGCCGCGCGCGGACCGCGTCACGACCTCGATCTCGTCCGCGACGAGGAACGCCGACAGCAGCCCGATCCCGAACTGGCCGAGGAAGTCGTGCCGCGCGAAGCCCAGTTCGTCCCGCTTGGACGACCGCCCGATCGTCGCCAGCAGCGTGTGCACCTCGTCCTCGGTCAGGCCGACGCCGTCGTCGTGGACGCGCAGCACGCCGCCGCCCGTCTCGATCTCGACGCGCCCGCCGGCGCCGCGCGCGGTGATCGCGTCCACCGCGTTCTGCAGCAGTTCCCGCAGGTAGACACGCGGACTCGCGTAGAGGTGGCGGCTCAGCAGATCCACCACGCCCCGCAGGTCCACCTGGAACGCCTGTTCGGCCACCGCCCCGCCTCCCCCGATCACTTTCCGAGCGATCACACCCTAGCGACCGATACCGACGTCTCCGGATATTTTGCGACCGGTACCGTGCGTGGTCGGACCTATCCGTGGAGGACGCATGGCCGCGCTCCCCGCTCTGTGGCGCGGAATCCGAACCCTCGCCGTCTGCGCCCTCGGCCTGGCGGCGGCCTCCGCCGCCTACGTGTGGTGGAGCGAGCTCGCCGCGGTTCTCCTCACCATCGCGGGCTTCATCTGCTCGGTGGTCGCGCTGGGGCTTCTGTACGACACGCGGCGACCGCTGCGTTTCAAGAACGTGCCGCTGTCCCTCGGCGCCCTGGCCTTGCTCGTCCTCTACGGCGTCGGCGTCATCGCCGCGCGCGACATCACGATGACGCTGGCCGGCACCGACGCCGACGCGGTCGTGGCGGAGACCTGGACGACGCACGACCGCAAGGGCAGGACGCAGCACCACTGCACCCTCCGCCGCACCGACGGCACCCCGATCCCCCGCGAGTACGCGTCGAACTGCGAAGGCCACGAACAGGGCGACACCATCCCCGTCGTCCTCGACCCGCGGGGGCGCATCGCTCCGATCGGTGGCCCCAAGACGGACTTGCCCACGACCGGGGAGATCCAGGTGGCGTTGACCGCGGCTCTCGTCCTCCTCTTCTCGACGGCCCTCGGCAGCCCGCCCAAGCGCAGATGAACGGGTTCCTGCCTCCCGGCGCGCGTTCCCGGTGACGGCGTCCCGCGGGAGTCCGCGCGCCGGGCCGACGCGGTCGGGGCCTACCCCCGCAGTCCGGCTTGGGCCGGGCGCATGTGACGAGCCCCGGACCGCGGGGGTCCGGGGCTCGTCGCGTTCAGGTCAGATGCCGCGCTCGGGTCAGATGAGGCCGAGCTTGCGGACCGCCTCGCGCTCCTCCGACAGCTCCGCGACGGACGCGTCGATCCGGGCGCGGGAGAAGTCGTCGATCTCCAGGCCCTGGACGATCTCCCACTCGCCGTCCGCGGTGGTGACCGGGAAGGAGGAGATCAGGCCCTCGGGGACGCCGTAGGAGCCGTCCGACACGACCGCCATGGACGTCCAGTCGCCGTCGGCGGTGCCGTTCACCCAGGTGTGCACGTGGTCGATCGCGGCGGACGCGGCCGACGCCGCCGACGACGCGCCCCGCGCCTCGATGATCGCGGCGCCGCGCTTGGCGACGGTCGGGATGAAGTCGTTCTCCAGCCAGTCCTGGTCGTTCACGGTCTCGGCGGCGTTCCTGCCGGCGATCTCGGCGTGGAACAGGTCCGGGTACTGCGTGGCGGAGTGGTTGCCCCAGATCGTCATCCTGCGGATGTCGGAGACCGAGGCGCCCGTCTTCTTCGACAGCTGCGCGAGGGCGCGGTTGTGGTCCAGGCGCGTCATCGCGGTGAACCGCGCGGCCGGGACGTCCGGCGCGTGCTGCTGCGCGATCAGCGCGTTGGTGTTCGCCGGGTTGCCGACCACCAGGACCTTGACGTCGTCGGCGGCGCCGGCGTTGATCGCCTCGCCCTGCGGCTTGAAGATGCCGCCGTTGGCCTCCAGCAGGTCGCCGCGCTCCATGCCCTTCGTGCGCGGGCGGGCGCCGACCAGCAGCGCCACGTTCGTCCCCTCGAACGCCCGCCGGGCGTCGTCGAAGATGTCGATGCCGGACAGCAGCGGGAACGCGCAGTCGTCCAGTTCCATCGCGGTGCCCTCCGCGGCCTTCACCGCCTGCGGGATCTCCAGCAGGCGCAGGCGTACGGGCACGTCCGCGCCGAGCAGGTGCCCGGACGCGATGCGGAACAGCAGCGCGTAGCCGATCTGGCCCGCGGCGCCGGTAACGGTAACGGTGACTGGGGTGCGAGTCATGCGTCCTTCTCCTGCTGTGACCTGACGGGGCTCAGGCGGCCATCCTTGGGAAACCCGACCGCCCGAGAGGCCGCCCGCCCGCACTCCGTCGCGCGGGTTCTCTCGCCGTCGAGATAGTTGCGGTGCCAGGCTATCGCGCACGTCCCGCCCGCCACCGCGCAGGTGCGCTTCCCGGCATGCCCCCCGTCCCGAACAGGCGGAAGGCCGTCCCGGACGGATCCGGAACGGCCTTCACCCACGCGTGCGCGGGGAGCGACCGGCGACGCGCTAGCCGCCGATCTTCTTCTGGAGGTTGGTGTCGAGCGCCTCCAGGAAGCCCTGCGTGGTCAGCCACGGGGTCTCCCCGCCGACGAGCAGGGCCAGGTCCTTGGTCATCTGGCCGCTCTCGACGGTCTCGATGCAGACCTGCTCCAGCTTGCGGGCGAAGTCGATGACCTCGGGCTGGCCGTCGAGCTTGCCGCGGTGCTCCAGCCCGCGCGTCCAGGCGAAGATCGACGCGATCGGGTTGGTCGACGTCGGCTTGCCCTGCTGGTGCTGCCGGTAGTGCCGGGTCACCGTGCCGTGCGCGGCCTCCGCCTCGACGGTCCTGCCGTCGGGGGTCATGAGGACGGAGGTCATCAGGCCGAGGGAGCCGAAGCCCTGCGCGAGGGTGTCGGACTGGACGTCGCCGTCGTAGTTCTTGGCGGCCCAGACGAACCCGCCCTCCCACTTGAGCGCCGCCGCGACCATGTCGTCGATCAGGCGGTGCTCGTAGGTGAGGCCCTTGGCCTCGAACTCGGCCTTGAACTCGGTCTCGTAGATCTCCTGGAAGAGGTCCTTGAACCGGCCGTCGTAGGCCTTGAGGATCGTGTTCTTCGTCGACATGTACAGCGGCATCTCGCGGCTCAGCGCGTACCGCATGCTCGTCCGGGCGAAGTCGCGGATCGAGTCGTCGTAGTTGTACATGCCCATGGCCACGCCGCCGCCGGGGAACGAGGCGACCTCGAACTCCATGGGCTCGTCGCCGTTCTCGGGGGTGTAGGTGATCGTCACCTTGCCCGGGCCCGGCACGACGAAGTCGGTGGCCTTGTACTGGTCGCCGTGGGCGTGGCGGCCGATGATGATCGGCTTCGTCCAGCCGGGGACCAGGCGCGGGATGTTGGAGACAACGATCGGCTCACGGAAGATCACGCCGCCCAGGATGTTGCGGATCGTCCCGTTCGGGGACCGCCACATCTTCTTCAGGCCGAACTCCTCGACGCGCGCCTCGTCGGGGGTGATGGTCGCGCACTTCACACCGACGCCGTGCTCCAGGATGGCCTTGGCGGCGTCGACGGTGACCTGGTCGTCCGTGGCGTCACGGTGCTCGATCCCCAGGTCGTAGTACTTCAGGTCCACATCGAGGTAGGGCAGGATCAACTGGTCCTTGATGAATTTCCAGATGATCCGCGTCATTTCGTCGCCGTCGAGTTCGACGACCGGGCCCGCTACTTTGATCTTGGGCATGCTGTTGCTGTCCCTTTCCTACACCTGGCCAGCAGTCCTTGTAAGGCTCAACTGGCAAGGCTAGCCGAGGCGGTCATGAGGTCTAGACCTGGCCTTGCCCTGGGACCCGCCGCCTCCGGCCTGACCTGCGGCGACGCGCTAGCCGGGCGGCTCCTGCGCCGTCCGGGAGGAGCGCCCGGCGAGGATCAGCCGCACCCCGCGCACCAGCATCGTGAACGCGATCAGCACGCCGAACGCGCCGGCGAGGACGAGCCCGGTCTTGTTCATCGGCGGGACGCTCAGCGACACGAACGCGACCATCTCGCCGAGGATCACGAGCGTCCAGCAGTCGACCGACCGGCTCCGGACGGCGAGCGGGCCGAGCTGCGACTCGGGTAGCAGCAGCCGGGCCAGCGCGCCGATGAGCAGCGCGGCGGCCATCAGGCCCGAGCCCTTGCGGAAGTAGTTGAAGGCGCACAGCGTGAGCCCCGCGCCGACGCCGCTGAGCACGAGGAGGTACGGCAGCCGCGCGAGCCAGTGCGGGGCGGCGCTCCTCCGACGCGGCGCCTTGCGCCTGCGCCGGTGCACCTGGGTGCTCATGGCCCTCACGGTATAGGCAATCGAGCGCCGGCACGACATCGCGCACCCTCCGGCGGGAGCGGTCCGCGGGGGGACGCGAATGAGTCGGGGCGGAGACGCAAGCGAGGCGGCGGGGGAAGAGTCCGGTTTGTCGCCCGCCGCCGAAATGCGGATGGGACCTATGTGCTCAAGGTGATGGCCGAGAGCCCGGAATCCCCTGCGCCATCGGTCCTACTCGCCAGTAGGAGGGTGTGACGGCATGGCACCCGGGTAACCCGGCAGACAGGGGTCGCTAACTAGCTGGGAGGACTGCCGTGGAGGGGCCGTTCATGCGGATCGAGGACAGCGGGCTGGTGGTGCCGCTGCGCCCCGACGTGACGACGGTCGGGAGAGGGAGAGGAGTGGACATCCGCCTCGACGACCCGTCTGTGTCCCGTTTGCACGCAGAGATCGTCCGACGTGGCCCGTACGTCTACGTGGTGGACATGGGCCTGTCCCGCAACGGGACGCGCGTCAACGGCCGGCCGATCGCCCGCCGTGTGCTGGAGGACGGTGACGTCGTGAGCTTCGGCACGGCGCGCTGCCGGTTGGGGGGCATCCCCCGTGAGGAGGTCGACCCGGACGTCGAACTGCGGCGCGCCGTCGCGCCCGAGCTCACCCGCCGGGAGGTCGACGTGCTGACCTCGCTGTGCCGGCCCGCGCTGTCCGACGAGGCGTTCGTGGCCCCGGCCACGGCGCGCGACATCGCCGGCGAGCTGGTCGTCACGGAGGCCGCGGTCAAGCAGCACCTGCTGCGCCTCTACCAGAAGTTCCGGATCCCCGAAGGCGCCAACCGGCGCACTCGGCTCGCCAACGAGGTCATCGCGATGGGCCTCGTCCGCCCGCTGCCGCCGGTGCACGTGCCCCAGCAGGGCCGTCCGCCGATGGACGGGCGCGTCCCCGGGGTGCGCGGCACCACCGAGACGCGCCGGCCGGGCGCCACCGGTCACGCCCACGGCCCGGGCCGTCCGGCGCACAGCACGGCCGCGGGACGGAGGGCCAGCTGATGTGAGACCCGCGGTCGCCCTCTCCCGGCAGCGCAACCGGAGGGCGATCGCTCAGCCCCCGATGCGGCCGCGTAGGTGACGGGGCGGCCCAGGGACACGCCGGCGGGGGCCGCCACCTCGGTGCTGGTGGCGGCCCCCGCAGCGCGCGTATCGGCGGACGGTGCCCGGCCGGCTCGGCCAGGCCTGTCCGGTCAGACGGCTTGCTCGACGGCCTGCTCGGCGGCCTCGACGACGTTCGCGAGGAGCATGGCGCGGGTCATCGGGCCGACGCCGCCGGGGTTGGGCGCGACCCAGCCGGCGACGTCGCGGACGTCGGCGGCGACGTCCCCGGCGAGCTTGCCGTCCACGCGGGACACGCCCACGTCGAGGACGGCGGCGCCGGGCTTGACCATGTCGGCGGTGATGAGGCCGGGCACCCCGGCCGCGGCCACGACGATGTCGGCCTTGCGGGTGTGCTCGGCGAGGTCGCGGGTGGCGGTGTGGCAGAGGGTGACGGTCGCGTTCTCAGTGCGGCGGGTCAGCAGCAGGCCGAGGGAGCGGCCGACGGTGATGCCGCGGCCGACGACGGTGACCTCGGCCCCCTTCAGCGTGACGTCGAAGCGGCGCAGCAGCTCGACGATGCCCTTCGGCGTGCACGGCAGCGGGCCCGGCTGCATCAGGACGAGCCGGCCGAGGTTGACCGGGTGCAGGCCGTCGGCGTCCTTGGCCGGGTCGATGCGCTCCAGCACGCGCTGCTCGTCCAGGCCCTTCGGCAGCGGCAGCTGGACGATGTAGCCGGTGCAGGCGGGGTCGGCGTTCAGCTCGGCGACGGCGCGCTCCACCTCGTCCTGCGAGGCGGTGGCGGGCAGGTCGCGGCGGATGCTCTCGATGCCGACCTCGGCGCAGTCGCGGTGCTTCATGTTCACGTACGAGTGGCTGCCGGGGTCGTCGCCGACCAGGACGGTGCCGAGCCCGACGGAGACGCCGCGGTCGCGCAGCGCCTCGACGCGGACCTTGAGGTTCGAGCGGATCTCGGCGGCCGTGGCCTTGCCGTCCAGAATCTGTGCCGTCATGCGTTCCTCCGCGTGGATCTCGGCGGGACCGGGCCCCGGGCGCACAGCCCGGCCGGAAGGGTCCCGTCCACCCAGGCGCGCGGTGTCCGGACTGTCGTTCGCTCCCCGGTGGTGATCCACCTTGACCGCGCCAGTCGCGTAGGCCCCATGCTAACCGGCCGCCTGGAGGCGGCGGCCCCCGCGCTTCGTGGAGGGGGCCCGCGAGTGGCTTGCGGAAAAGGGCGCCGAGTGGCTCTGCCTGAGGCCGCCCCCGAGGTCCTAGCGTGCTCCGCATGAACGAGGAATGGTTCGAGCGGCCCGTCCTGACCGGGCGATACGTGCGGCTGGAGCCGCTGTCCGCCGAGCACGCCGCGGGGCTGTTCGAGGCGTCCAAGGACCCGGACCTGTGGACGTGGATGAGCCAGCGCCGGCCGGAGAGCGTCGCGGACATGCGCGCGCAGGTCGACCAGGCACTGGCGGCCTGCGAGCGCGGGATGCGCCTGCCCTGGGTCCAGATCGACGCGGTGACCGGGGAGGTCGCCGGGACGACGTCGTACTACGAGATCTCACCGACCGACCGCGGCCTGTGCATCGGCCACACGTGGATCGGGGCGCGGTGGCACCGGACGGGCCTCAACACCGAGGCGAAGCTGCTGCTCATGGGGCGCGCGTTCGGCGACCTGGGGGCGATCCGGGTCGGCTGGCACACGCACGTCCGCAACGAGCGGTCGCGCGCGGCGATCGAGCGGCTCGGGGCGGCGTTCGAGGGCGTCCACCGGAAGCACCGGATCCGCGCGGACGGCTCGATCCGCGACACCGCCGTCTACGCGATGACGGACGACGACTGGCCCGCCGCCGAGCGCGCACTGCGCGCGAGGCTGCGCTGACGGCCGGTCGGCGGGGCGCTCAGTCCTCGGAGCGCTGGCGCCAGCCGATGAGGCGGTCGGTGCCGTGCCAGCCGAGCTGGGCGGCGAGCACCGCGGCCAGGAACGCGGCGACCAGCCCGATCACCTGCCGGGACTCCATCAGCAGCAAGTCGGCCTGGTAGACGACGCCGAGCATGAGGGACATCAGCAGATTCATCCTGCCTCCACCACGGAACGCCCGCGCCGAGGTCAAGGGAGGGTCACAGGGGGGCGCGGCAGCCTGAGGCTACCCGCCCGGCGGCCGTGTGTGGACCCGTGGCGGAGAACGGGTCGCGCGAGGGCGGGCCGCGCGGGCCGCGCGGGCCGCCGTCAGTGGATGATCGCGATGAAGATCAGGCAGCAGATGATGTTGACCATCCAGCTGTTGTCCGTCATCCACTCCCGCGCGCGGGGCATGGCGCGTTCGGCGCGCCGGTGGAACAGCAGCACGGCGAGCAGCGGCAGCGCCGCGACCAGGAGGGTGGCCCCGACGAAGGCGGCGGCCGGCGCCACGCCCTCGTGGTGCTGCTCCAGGTTGGCCCCCACCGTGAGCATCACGATGATGTCGGAGGGCATCAGAATGATCAGCAGCAGCCCGGTCCTGAACGCCCGGCCCGGCCCGGCGTTCATCAGCGAGCCGAGCCACTTGGGCGGTTCGATCGTGGCCCGCTTCACGTAGTTGCGCATGATGGCGACCAGCAGCAGCGCGATCAGCACGTACTGGACGATCTTGCCGACCGAGCTGTCGTCGGACGGCTTGCCGATCTCCACGCTGTTGCCCACCAGCGCGAAGATGCCCCACGCGGCGGCGACCCCCGCGCTCGCCGAGATCGCCACGCCCGCCAGGAACGCCAGGGAGACCCGCACGGGCCTCGGGGTCGTCACCAGGATGATCGCCGACATGATCTGGGGCCCCGCCATCATCGTGATGGCCAGCGGGAGCACCTGAAAGCTCATGGCCCCTCCCCGCCGTGACTCCCGCCGCACGGGAGACGCCCCTCGTCAGGGCTCACGCTAGAGGAGCGATCGGGGCTCGATCCGCCGGTCGACGCGTTCTTGACCGGGAGCTGATCCTTTCTTCTGCCCCGAGGTGCGCCCGATGGCCCGCGCCAGGAACGCGACTGACCCGCCGCTGGGAAGCGCGGACGTGATTTCCGCGGTGGCGCGGGCCGAGAAGCGTCCAGGCGCGCCGGCGGGACGTTCCCCGCCGGCGCGCCTGGCAGGACGGCGTGCCTCGCGAACCCTCAGTGCTTCCGAACCCTCAGTGCTCGCGAACCCTCAGTGGAAGAAGTGCCGGACGCCGGTGAAGTAGAGGGTGATGCCGGCCTTCTCCGCCGCGGCGATCACCTTGTCGTCGTTGACGGACCCGCCGGGCTCGACGATCGCGCGGACGCCCGCCTCGGCCAGCACCTCCAGGCCGTCCGGGAACGGGAAGAACGCGTCGGACGCGCCCACCGACGCCGCGGCCCGCTCCCGCCCGGCCCGCGCGACGGCGAGCTTGGCGGAGTCGACCCGGTTGACCTGGCCCATGCCGACGCCGACGGTGGCGCCGTCCGCGGCCAGCAGGATCGCGTTCGACTTCACCGAGCGGATCGCCCGCCACGCGAACGCCAGGTCGCGCAGCGTCGCCTCGTCCGCGGCGGCGCCGGTCTTGAGCTCCCAGGAGGACGGGTCGTCGCCGCCGGCGTCCACGCGGTCCACGTCCTGCAGCAGCACGCCGCCGTCGACGCGCCGGTACTCGACGCCGCCCGCCGGGGCGTCCGGGCAGACCAGCAGGCGGATGTTCTTGAAGCGGTCCTTCAGGACGGTCACGGCCTCGTCCTCGAAGGACGGGGCGACCAGCACCTCGGCGAAGCTCTCGGTGACCTGGCGGGCCATCTCGGCGGTGACCGGCCGGTTCGCCGCGATCACACCGCCGTACGCCGACACCGGGTCGCAGGCGTGCGCCCTGCGGTGCGCCTCGGCGATGTCCGCGCCGACCGCGATGCCGCACGGGTTGGCGTGCTTGATGATCGCGACGCACGGCTCGGTGAAGTCGTAGGCGGCGCGGCGCGCGGCGTCGGTGTCGACGTAGTTGTTGTAGGACATCTCCTTGCCGTAGAGCTGCTCGGCCCCGGCCAGGCCGCTCTCGCCCGGCGAGCGGTACAGGGCGGCCCGCTGGTGCGGGTTCTCGCCGTACCGCAGGGTGTTCGAGCGCTCCCAGGTGGCGCCGAGGAAGTCGGGCCACCGCGTCTCGGCGGCGGTCTCGTCGGGCGCGTAGTCGCCGGCGAACCAGGAGGCGACGGCCACGTCGTAGGACGCGGTGTGCGCGAACGCCCGCGCGGCCAGGCGGCGGCGCTCCTCCAGGGTGAAACCGCCGGCGTTCACGGCGTCCAGGACCGTCCCGTAGGCGGACGGGTCCACCACGACGGAGACGCTCGCGTGGTTCTTCGCGGCGGCGCGGACCATCGTGGGCCCGCCGATGTCGATCTGCTCGACGCACTCGTCCGGCGTCGCGCCCGAGTCCACCGTGTCGGCGAACGGGTACAGGTTCGCGACCACGAGGTCGAACGGCTCGACGGCCAGGTCGTCGAGCTGCTGGAGGTGGTCCTCCTTGCGCCGGTCGGCGAGCAGGCCCGCGTGCACCTTCGGGTGCAGGGTCTTGACCCGTCCGTCCAGGCACTCGGGGAACCCGGTGAGCTTCTCCACCCTCATCACCGGGACGCCGGCGGCGGAGATCCGGCCCGCCGTCGACCCGGTCGAGACGATCTCCACTCCCGCCTCGTGCAGGCCGCGGGCCAGATCCTCCAGCCCGGACTTGTCGTACACGCTGATCAGCGCGCGCTTAATCGCCACCCGACTCACCGGTCGAGCTCCCCTCTTGATCGGACGAACCCCTGTCGGACGAACCGCTGTCAGACGGACCGGTGGCGGAGGCCTCGCCGCCGGGCGAGTCCGCGCAGGTCCGGCACTTCATCGAGACCCGTCGGCCGCGCACGGTCCACCCGTCGCGGGCCAGCCGTCCGACGACGTCGACCAGGAGCCGGCGCTCCACCTGCTTGATCCGCTCGTGCAGGGAGTCTTCGTCGTCATGCCAGCCCACGGGGACGGTCTCCTGGGCGATGACGGGTCCGGTGTCCACGCCTTCGTCGACGAAGTGAACCGTACAGCCCGTGACCTTCACCCCGTACGCCAGGGCGTCCCGTACGGCGTGCGCGCCGGGGAAGGACGGCAGCAGCGCGGGGTGGGTGTTGACCGTCCGGCCGCCGAAGCGCGCCAGGAACCGCGGGCCGAGGATCTTCATGAAGCCGGCGGACACCACGAGGTCGGGCTCGTGCTCGGCGACCGTCTCGGCGAGCGCCGCGTCCCAGTCGTCCCGGGACGGGAAATCCGGTATGCAGAGGGTGAAAGTCGGCAATCCCGCCCGTTCGGCGCGCTCGGTTCCGCCGATATCGGGGCGGTCCGCCCCCACGGCCACCACTTTCGCCCCGTAGGCTGGATCCGCGCACGCGTCGAGCAGCGCTTGTAGGTTGGTCCCCGCGCCGGAGACGAGGACGACGAGCCGGGCGGACACCATTTCTCCCCGGTGGACGTTGCTGGGACGACACGAAGCCTATCGGGCGACCTCGGCGCGGCCTCACCCCAGACCGCCCGAACCGGAAGCCCGCCCCGACCAGAGCCCGCACGAACACAGACCGTACGTACACCCCGCATGGAACCGAGATGCGCACGCCCCAGGAGGAGAAGAACGTGAGCGACCAGCCGGACCGTCCGGCCCAGCCCGATGACCGCCCCGACGGGCGGCCGGCGGGAGAGCCGCCCGCGGGACCGCGCCAGGGCGGGCGAGGCACCGGCTGGCGTGCACTGTGGCTCGGCGGCATCGCCCTGCTGACCGCGTTCTTCTTCTACCCGCTCGGCCTGGTGCTCGGCATCGCCGCGCTCGTCGTCGGCGTCAAGGCCCGCCGCAGCGCCCGCCGAACGCACGACGCCGCCCCCGGCGCCGTCCCCGGCATCGTGCTCGGGTCGATCGGGCTGGTGTTCTCGCTGCTGTCGGTCTCCCTGACGGCGTTCCTGTGGACGGAGCTGAGCGGCTACCAGAGCTGCGTCAGCGCGTCCAACACCACCACCGACAAGCAGGCGTGCCGCGCCGAGTACTACCCGAAGATCGAGAAGAAGCTCGACCTGCCCGCCGGCAGCATGGACAAGTACGGCGACCTGCTCTGACCCAGCGTTCCGCCCCCGCCGCAGGTCGGGGCGGGCCGGTCTAGGCGTCCTGGTCGGGGTCGTCGCGGAGGACGTAGATGGCGCCGCCCCGGTTCTCGGTGCGTCCCGAGTCCTCGCGGGGCGGCGGGACGGGACGCCGCTCCTCCGCGGGCTCCCGCTCGCCGGGCTCGTCGCGCACGCCGGGCTCGTGGTGCCCGCCGGGCTCCTCGGGCTCCAGGTGTCCCTCGACGACGACCGTGCCGTCGCTCGGCGGCTGGGGCTCGTCCTCGGCCGGGTCGGGCGCCGGGTCCGTCCGGCGGCGGGGCCGCCGGGGCGCGAGGACGGGCTCGGCCTCCTCGAACTCCAGCGGGTCCGGGGCGTGCGGGGCCTTCGGCGCCGGCTTGGGCGGGCCCTCCAGGCGCAGGTCGTCATCCCCGGGGACGGGCGCCGACAACGGCACGGCGGGCTCCGGAACGGCCCGCACCGGCTTCTTCGGCTTGCCGGGCTTCTTCGCCGCCTTCCTCTTGGAGGAAGCCTTCGCGGCAGAGGCCTTCTTGGCCGCCCGCTTCTTGGACGGGGCGCGCGCCGGACGCCGCAGCACCATCCAGTTCGCCACCCAGGCCGCGATCGCCGCCGAGATCCCCACCTCCAGGGCCGCCAGCAGCCCCACCTGCCACGCGGACGGGCCCACGGTCGCCATCCGTCCGCCGCCCAGCGGCCCTCCCGCCAGCGCGCTCAGGAGAGCCGCGACGGCCCCGGTCAGGGCGCCGGACACGAAACCCCACAGCGGAGCGCCCTCCGACACCGGGCTCGGCAGGGACCGGATCGTCAGGACGCCGCCCACCGCGCCGGCGACGAAGGGCGCGGCCAGCGCCAGCAGTGAGATCGCGGGAGCCGGGCCCGGCTGGGGAAGGGCCGCGAGCGGCGGGAACGCGGGCACGGCGTCCAGGAACACCCCGGTCGGGGAGACGCTCGTCCCGGCGCCGACGGAGAAGCCCGGCCCGACCGCGTACGCCATGCCCCAGATCGCCGCGTTCGGCAGGAACGCCAGCTCGACCAGCAGCAGCAGGACACCGCCGACGGCGCCGGGGGCGAGCATGTCGTAGAGGTCGCCGGCGTCCGACAGGTGCGTGGCGAGGGACCCGCCGACGAGCAGCGCGCCGGACGCGAGCAGCACGCTCAGCGACCCCGCCACGCCGATCACCAGGGAGCGCGGCCGCTCGGGCAGCAGCCGCAGCAGCGCGCCCAGCCCGGACCGGACCCGCCGCCCGCGGGCCTCCGCCGCCACGACCGCCCGCGCCGCCCCGAGCCCGCCCGCGACGGCGGCGACGAGGAAGCAGCCGACGAGCGCCTGCCACGCCGAC
>NZ_JBFARL010000187.1:0-15063 GCF_040674655.1 Actinomadura sp. NPDC049753
GTAGACAGTTTCACTCATCGACGACCTCTCTGAGAAGCTCAGGTGTACCTTCGCACCAACCCGCGAATCCTCAGCCCACGGCCGGCCCTGCGGCGAGCCCGGCGGTGGCGACGGCGAGCTCGCCGGGGCGCTGCGGCCGGGTCGCCTCGCGGGCGAGCCCGCCGGGGGCGCGCCGCGGCGTCGCGGTGAGCAGCAGCTTGTAGTCGGCGTAGGAGTAGTCGAGGACCCCGGTGTTCGCGCCGGGCAGCCGGTCGCCGACGTCCATGCCGGGCAGCGGGGCGAGCGCGTCGTCGAGGATGACGCGCTCGGGGTTGGCGTCGCCGTCGCGCAGCAGGACGCCGCCGCGCGCCGTCCGCGGCCTGGCGCCGGCGCCACCGGAGGGCAGCACGGGCAGCTCGCCGTAGCGGGACGGACCGGCCGCGACGGCGTCGCGGAGCTCGATCCGCATGCCTTCGAGGGCCTCGTAGAAGTCCAGGGCGTCGCGGCGGGGGTCGAACGCGCCGCCGCGCTCCACGTTCCCCAGCCCGTGGTCGATCACGCCCGGCGGCCTGAGCCCGCCCACGCCGAGCACGGGGGCGGGCGGCGGAGGCGTCCCGTGGGCGTCGACCGCGGTCGCGGTGGCGTCGATCTCCGTCCGCGTCAGCCCGCCGGACGCGCCCCCGTCCGGCCGGAACTCGCTGACCCGGCCGTCGACCCGGACCGCGTCGCCGGGCGCGGCCTTCGGCCGGTCCCGGGTGAAGACGAAGACGCCCTCGGACGTCGCGGCGCTCCTGTCAGGACGCGGGTCCTGCATCCAGAAGCCGTTGGAGGTCACCGCCGTCACGACTCCCGGGACCCGGGCGACCGCGGCCCCGTTCAGCGGCGAGATATGCGCCGCGCCCTGGATGTCGTGAATGCGGACGGCCCGCGGAGCGGCGTGCGCCGCGGAAGCCGGAAGGAGCGGCCCCAGGAGCACCGCCGTGAAAGCCGCCGCGGCCGGGAACCACCGCAGACCGTGCACCAATCGCGCTCCATGACGACTCGCCGCCCGACCCGAACAGACAAGGATGATACGCGTTTGGAACCCACCCCGCCCCGACCACGCGACAACCCGGGAGGCGCGATCGCGTCCGAAGGCTGATTCGAGCGAAGCAAGAATCTGATCGCGCAGCGAGCCGCCAAGGCGAGACGGAGCGATGCCAGCGATCGCCCGCCTTTATCGACGATGGAGGGCCGCTAGGCCCGTAGGAGGAGAAAAGGCAGTAAGCACAGCAGGGCCGTCAGGCCCGAAGAAGAAGAAAGCTAATCGAATACCACGACCTGGCGGATGACTTCGCCGTTGGTGAGGGCGCGGACGGCGTCGTTCAGGTCCTCGAAGCCGATCCGGCGGGAGATGAGGCTTTCGATGTCGAGCTTCCCGGCGCGCCACAGGTCGACGAACAGGGGGATGTCGCGCTTGAGGTCGCAGCCGCCGTAGAGGGACGGCTTAAGGCTCTTGCCGTCGAACAGCAGCGCGAACGCGGTCTGGCTCCAGTCGTCGTCGGCGGCGCCCGCACCCACCACGATGACGTCGCCGCCGCGCCGGGTCGTGTTCCACGCCGTGGTGATCGCCGCGGACTTCCCGACGACCTCGAAGGTGTAGTCGAAGCCCGCGCCGCCGGTGAGGAGCCCCTTGGTCTGCTCCAGGTCGTCCAGCGTGGCGGTGTGGGTCGCGCCGAACTGCTTGGCGATGGGGTGCTTGGCCTCGTTCGGGTCGATCGCCAGGATGGTCGACGCACCCGCGATCCTGGCGCCCTGGATGACGGAGAGCCCGACGCCGCCCGCGCCGACCACCGCCACCTTGGAGCCCGGCGTCACCTTCGCGGTGTTGATGACGGCGCCGACGCCGGTCGGGATGCCGCAGCCGAGCAGGGCCGCGTACTCGAACGGGATGTCCTCCGCGATCTTGATCACGCCGCGCCGGGGGAGCACGATCTCCTCCGCCCAGGTGCCGGTGCCCGCCATGCCGAACGCGGGGGTGCCGTCGCCGAGCGTGAAACCGGGCTCGGAGAACGACTGTGCGAGGTAGGTCATGCACAGGTACGGCTCGCCGCGCAGGCACTCGGCGCACTCGCCGCAGTCGGGCGTCCAGTTGACGACGACGTGGTCGCCCGGCCGGACGCCGGTCACCCGGTCGCCGACCTCCGCCACGACCCCCGCGCCCTCGTGGCCGATGACCGTCGGCATCGCGGACGGCAGCACGCCGGTCATGGTGGACAGGTCCGAGTGGCAGACCCCGGTCGCCTTGATCTTGACCTTGACCTGGTCGGGACCCGGATCGATCGTCGAGACGTCGTCGCGCAGGTCGAGTTCCTTGTCGCCGACCGCATGCAGTACCGCGGCGCGTGCCATGGCTGCCTCCACTGTGCCTGAGCTGTTGCCGGGGGTCTGGGGTGGGTGAACGGGGACCGGGGGCAGCCGTCCGGCTACTCCTCCAGCGCCAGCGCGGCCTTCGGGCACGACCGCACCGCGTGGCGGACGCGGTCCTGCTCCTCGGGCGGGACGTCCGGCCGCAGGATCTGCAGCTCGTCATCGTCGTTGAGGTCGAAGACCTCGGGTGCGAGCCCGACGCACACGGCGTTCGCCTCGCACACCAGAGGGTCGACTCGTACTCTCATCGCTCTGCTCCGTTCGGGGGACTCACCCGTCAACCTACCGAATATCGTTCGGAAACGGGTGGCTCACCTCGAAAGTAGAACACGTTCCAGTCTGCTCCGGCAAGACTCCGCGTGAGACTCGCGTCTCATCCCGGCGATGTCGGATATGGTGCCCGGACGGAGGAGATCATGACCCACACCAAGGCGTCCACCGCACCGGGGACGACCAGCGAAGGCGCACCGCCGGCGGCGGCGCCGATGCCCGCCGAGCTGCTGCGCGCCGCGCGCAGCGCCCGGGGCTTCATGCCGGACGGCGAGGGCCTCGCGCTGTACGAGACGGGGCTGGAGTACGGCGGCCGCCTGGCCGGGACCGGGCCCATGCTGGAGGTCGGCACCTACTGCGGCAAGTCCGCCGTGTACCTGGGGACCGCCGCCAGGGCGGCGGGAACCGTCCTGGTCACCGTCGACCACCACCACGGCTCGGAGGAGAACCAGGTGGGCTGGGAGCACCACGACCCGTCCCTGGTCGACCCGAGTACCGGCCGGATGGACACCCTGCCCAAGTTCCGCAAGACGATGGCCGCCGCGGGGCTGGAGGACGAGGTCGTCGCCATCGTCGGGCAGTCCCGCACCGTCTCGGCGTTCTGGCGGACGCCGCTGGCGCTGCTGTTCATCGACGGGGGGCACGCCGAGGAGCACGCGCAGGGCGACTACGAGGGCTGGACGCCGCACGTCGCCGTCGGCGGGGCCCTGGTGATCCACGACGTCTTCCCCGACCCCCGCGACGGCGGGCGGCCGCCCTACGAGCTCTACCTGCGGGCGCTCGGGAGCGGCGCCTTCGAGGAGCGCCGGGCGGAGGGCTCGCTGCGCGTCCTGGAACGCGTGAGCGACGCCGACCCGCTCACGCCCGCCTGACCGGCGTTCCCGGCCGCCCTGGCCCGGGCCGGGCGGCCGGGGAGCCCCGTCAGGCGCGGTTGGCGGCCGCGACGAGCGCGCAGCCGCACGCCAGCGGGTCGGACGCCTCGGACGGCCCGAGCGGCCGTCCCGCGATCTCCTTGAAGAGCCGGGAGCCGGGGGAGGCGTCCGCCAGCGCGTCCGCCGCCAGGATCACCGCGGCCGCCGTGTAGGTGGAACGGTCCCCGGGGAAGTGCCGCTCGTTCTCGAACTGCCAGCCCGTCCAGTACGAGCCGTCCTCGTGCCGGAGGTGCTGGATGGTGGCGAACAGCTCCAGCGCGCGGTCGCGGTCGCCCGCGGCGTCCAGCGCCAGCACCAGCTCGCAGCTCTCCGCCGCCGTCACCCACGGCTGGTCGGACACGCAGCGGCAGCCGAGGCCCGGCACCACGAAGGTGTCCCAGGCCTCGTCGAAGCGGCGCACCGCGTCCGCGCCGCGCACGGGGCCGCCGAGCACCGGGTAGTACCAGTCCATCGACCAGCGGCTCTTGTCGGCGAACGCCTCCGGATGCGCGGCCACCACGTGCCCGAGCTGGTCGGCGGCGAGCTCCCAGTCCGGCTGGTGCTCGCCGAGACGCTCGGCCAGCGCGACCGCGCAGCGCAGCGACTGGTAGATCGACGAGCAGCCGGTCAGCAGCGCGTGGTCGGACGGCTCGCCGCTCTCGTGCCGGATCCAGATGATCTCGCCGCGCCCGGTCTGCAGCCCGAGCGTGAAGTCGATCGCCCGCCGGACCGCGGGCCACATGCGCCGGGCGAAGTCCTCGTCCCCGGTCGTCAGCAGCTCGTGCCAGACGCCGACCGCGACGTAGGCGGCGTGGTTGGACTCCCCGCCCGGCTCGGTGACCTCGCCCAGCACCCATTTCGCCGGCCACGACCCGTCCGGGCGCTGGACGCCGCGCAGCCACTCGTAGGCCCGCCTGGCCTCGGCGCCGAGCCCGGCGGCCGACAGCGCCATCGCGGCCTCGACGTGGTTCCAGGCGTCCACGTGGCCGGGAACCCCGTGCGTCGGCGAGAACCACGGGATCGCGCCGGACGCCTCCTGCTGCGCCGCGATGCTCCGCGCCGTGGCGACGACGTCGTCCGCGGTCAGGACTCCGGGAACCGAGGGCGGGGCGGTCTCAGACCGCATCCGCCGTCTCCCGGGCCGGGGCTGCCGGCGCGTCCGGCGCGGCGGGCTTGGCGAAGTAGACGACGACGCTCTTGCCGATCAGCGGGTTCATGACGCGCTCGGCCAGCCGGGTGGCGAGCGGCCGCTTCATGATGTCCCAGACGAGGATCTGGTGGTAGGCCTTGGCCAGCGGGTTGCCGTCGTTGTCCACCCCCACCGCGCACTTGATCCACCAGTAGGGGGCGTGCAGCCCGTGCGCGTGGTGGTGGCCGCCGACCCGGAAGCCGACCGACTTCAGCTTGGCCTCCAGCTCCGCGCGGGTGTAGATCCGCACGTGCCCGCCGGGGGCGGTGTGGTAGTCCTCCGACAGGGCCCAGCAGACCCGCTCGGGCAGCCAGCTCGGCACCGTCACCGCGAGCTTGCCGCCCGGCCTGAGGACGCGCAGCAGCTCGCGCATCGCCCGCATGTCGTCGGGGATGTGCTCCAGCACCTCCGACGCGACGATCGCGTCGAAGTGGTCGTCGGGGAACGGCAGGTCCAGCGCGTCGCCCTGCACGGTCTCGGCGGTCGCGTCCTCGGGCACCTGGCCTTCGAGGCGCATCGCCCCGAACATCTTGTCCACGCCGGACAGCTCACCGGCGTCCTGGTCGAAGGCCACGACGTGCGCACCCCGTCGGTACAGCTCGAAGGCGTGCCGTCCGGCGCCGCATCCCATGTCGAGGACGCGGTCTCCAGGGGAGACGCGGAACCGCTGGAAATCCACGGTCAGCAGGGTCGTGCTCCTTCCGATCAGAGGGCGTCCGCGGGACGCTCCCTCACTTGCCCTTGCGCGCGGCTAGGCGCCGGTAGTTCTGCTGGGTGATGGCGGCCCGGTAGTGCTCCACGGTGGCCTGCGCCACGGCGGGCCAGGCGAACCGCTCCTGGACGCGCGCGAGGCCGGCGGCTCCCACCCGCGCACGCTCCTCGGGGGAATCGTGCAGGCGGTGCAGGGTCGCGGCCAGTTCCTCCACGTCACCCGGCGCGACGAGGATCCCGGCGTCGCCCACGACCTCGGGCAGGGCGCCGGCGCGGCTCGCCACGAGCGGCGTCCCGGACGCCATGTGCTCGACGGCGGGCAGCGAGAACCCCTCGTAGCGCGACGGCACGACGGCGGTCTCCGCGGACGCCAGCAGCTCGCCCAGCTCGCCGTCGCTGATGCCGCTGACGAACCGGACCCGCTCGCCGAGCGCGAGCTCGCGCACGAGCCGCTCGGTCGGGCCGTCCTTCTGCGGCCGGCTGACCACGACCACGTGGACGTCGCGCTCGGTCGCGACCTTCGCGACCGAGCGCAGCAGCACGTCCACGCCCTTGATCGGCGCGTCGGCGCTGGCCATCGCCACGATCCGGCCGGGGACGCGCTCGCCGCGCGGGTGGAAGATCCGGGTGTCGACGCCGAGCGGCAGGATCTCGATGTCGCGCGGGTCGACCTTGAAGTCCTTGACGATGTCGACCTTGGAGGACTCCGACACCGTCAGCACGGGCCCGATCCGCCGCGACACCTGCGACTGCATCCCGACGAACCCGTACCAGCGGCGCTTGCCGAGCTTCTGCTTGAGGCCGCGGGCGGCCTCGATCTCGATCCGCCGGTCGACGCTGATCGGGTGGTGGATGCTGGTCACCAGCGGCAGCCCCAGCCGGGCGATGCCGAGGTTGCCGACGCCGAGGACCTGGTTGTCGTGGACGACGTCGAAGTCGCGGCGGCGCTCGCGCAGCAGCCGCAGCGCGCGCAGGCTGAAGGTCAGCGGCTCGGGGAAGCCGCCGGTCTTCATGTGCGCGAACTCCAGGACGTCCAGCCAGTCGCGGAACTCGCCGAGGGCCGGGGTGCGGAACGGGTCCTCGTCCCGGTACAGGTCCAGGCTCGGCAGCTTGGTGAGGGTGATCTCCTCGCGGTCGAGCTCCGGGTACGGCTGGCCGGAGACGACCTCCACGGTGTGCCCGAGGTCGACGAGTTCCCGGGTCAGGTGCCGGAGGTAGACGCCCTGGCCGCCGCAGTGCGGCTTGCTGCGGTACGAGAGCAGGGCCACCCGCAGCGGACCGCCCGTCTCGCCTGCCTCACCCACGCCATCCCCTGCCCACGCACCACTCCCGTCAGTCGAGGGACGCCGGACGCACCCGTACCGGCATCTCCTTCACGCCGTTGATGAAACTAGACCTTAGCCTGCGAACGTTACCGTTGAGTTCAATATTGGGCATGGTGTCCAAGAGTGTTTCGAAGAGCACACTCAGCTCAAGCCGGGCGAGATGGGAGCCCAGGCAGAAGTGCGGGCCGCCGCCGCCGAAGCCCAGGTGGGGGTTCGGGTCCCGGCCCACGTCGAAGCGGTACGGGTCGTCGAACACCGCCTCGTCGCGGTTGGCCGAGGAGTAGAACACCACGACCTTGTCGCCCTCGGCGATCGCCCGGCCGCCGATCTCGGTGTCCCGGACGGCCGTGCGCCGGAACATGTTGACCGGGGTGACCCAGCGGACGATCTCGTCCGCCGCCGTCCGGACCAGCGACGGGTCGGCCTTCATCCGCTCCCACTGCTCCGGGTGCTCCAGGAGCGCGAGCATGCCGCCGGACGCCGCGTTGCGGGTCGTCTCGTTCCCGGCGACCGACAGCAGCAGCACGAACAGCTCGAACTCGTCCCCGGTCAGCACCTCCCCGCCGGCGTCCGGCTGGAGCAGCCGGGTGACGATGTCCTCGCGCGGGTTCTCCCTCCGGGCCGCCGCCAGCTCGTTGGCGTAGGCGTACAGCTCGGTCGCCGCCTGCTGGCCCTCCTCCGGCGTGCGCTGGAAGTCCGGGTCGTCTCCGCCGATCAGCGTGTTCGACCAGTGGAAGATCTTCTCCCGGTCCTCGGGCGGGGCGCCGAGCAGCTCGCAGATCACGTACAGCGGCAGCGGCGCCGCCAGGTCGCGGACGAAGTCGGCCTCCGGCCCGCGCTCGGCGGTCTCGGCCACGAGGCGCCGGCAGATGTCCCGGATGTGCTGCTCCAGGGCGCCGATCGCGCGCGGGGTGAACCCCCGGTTGACGATGCTCCGCTTGCGCGAGTGCTCCGGCGGATCCTGGTTGAGCATCATCATCCGCTGCAGGACGAGCTGGTCCTCCGGCGTCTCGTGGAAGAGCGCCAGCCGCTGCCAGGACGAGAAGAGCTCCGGGTGCCGCGAGACGTGCACGACGTCCTCGTGCCGGGTGACCGCCCAGAACGGCGGGTGGCCGAGGTCGGGGTCGCCGTGGTGGCGGTACACCGGCTCGTGCTCGCGCAGCCATGCCAGCTGCCCGTGCGGGACGCCGCTGTGCTCGTACGCGCCGGGTTCGACCAGTTCGATGTCGGGGGTGGTGGTCATCGCCTCGAACCTCCTCGTCCGGAGTGATGGGCGCCGTCAACCTCCCAGCGGGGCCGATGGCGTGAAACGCACCGGAATCTCCTTGTAGCCGTTGACGAAGTTGGACCGCAAGCGCCGCGGCTCGCCCGCGAGCCGGATGTCGGGCATGCGGTCCAGGATCGTCTCGAAGATGATCCGCAGGTTCATGCGGGCGAGGTGCGTGCCGAGGCAGTAGTGCGGGCCGCCGCCGCCGAAGCCGATGTGCGGGTTCGGGTCGCGCGCCACGTCGAAGGCGAACGGGTTGTCGAAGGCGCGCTCGTCGCGGTTGGCGGAGCCGTAGAACATCACGACCTTGTCGCCGGCCTTGATCTGCTTGCCGCCGATCTCGGTGTCGACCAGGGCCGTCCGGCGGAACTGGTTGATCGGGCTGACCCAGCGCACGATCTCCTCGACCGCCGTCGGCAGCAGGCTCCGGTCCTCCCGCAGCCGGGCCCACTGGTCCGGCCGCTCGAAGAAGGCGATCATGCCGCCCGCGGTGGCGGTCCGGGTGGTCTCGTTCCCCGCGATCGACAGCATGATCACGAACAGCTGGAACTCCTCCAGGCTGATCCTGTTGCCGTCGGCGTCGGGCGTCAGCAGCTTGGTCACGATGTCGTCGCGCGGCGTGGACTCGCGCGCGGCGGCGAGCCGCCCGCCCCACTCGGCGAACTCGGCGGCGCACAGGGTCGACTCCTCGCGCCCCCCGATGAACTCGGGGTCGTTGAACGCGACGAGCTTGTTCGACCAGTGGAAGATCTTCTCCCGGTCCTCCATCGGGGCGCCGAGCAGCTCGCAGATCGTGTAGAGCGGCAGCGGCGCGGCGAACCGCTCGACGAAGTCGCACTCGCCCAGCGGCGCCGCCTCGTCGATCAGCTCGTTGCAGATCTTGCGGATGTGCTGCTCCAGCCGCCCGATCATCCGCGGCGTGAAGCCCTTGTTGACCATGGAGCGCAGCCGGGTGTGGTCCGGCGGGTCCTGGAAGAGCATCATCTGCCCGTACATGGCGATGTCGTCGCTGGAGAACTCCTCGAACATCGAGGTGCGCTCGTGCGAGGAGTAGGGGTCGGCGCGCCGCGACACCGACACCACGTCCTCGTGCCGCGTGATGGCCCAGAAGCCCGGCACCCCGTCGTTCGGGTCCGGGTGCCAGTGGACGGGGTCGTTGTCGCGCAGCCACTGGAACTGGCGGTGCGGGATCCCCCCGCGCTCGTAGACGCCCGGATCGATGATGTCGATCTCGGGTGCCCGGAAGGCCCGGGCGGCGGAGACGGGGGACGTCGCGAGTGCCATGGAAGATCCTTCGTGCCGGGGTGGAGACCACACGAGGCGAGCGGGCGGCGGGGAACCGCCTGCTGGGCGTTGTACCTAGAACAGGTTCTAACATGAGACTCCAGTCTCATCAAGAGTCCCGCCCGTGAGAGTGATCTGCGTCGCACCCGGAACGGAAGGTCACAGCCCCAGATCGCGCCCCACGGCGTCCCACCAAGCGACGGCCCCGTCGACGTCCATGCCGGCGACCCACAGGTCCTCCGGGTCGGAGGGCATCAGGGGCTGGCGCAGCGCGTCGTCGAGCTGCCACGACCCGGTCTTGCCGGCGTGCTCGCCCGTCCCGGGATCGGCGTACAGCGCGGCCACCTCGGCGGGCAGGCGGGCGCGGTCCTTCTCGTGCCCGACCGTGAACGGGTACCCGTAGGCGACGGACGCGGCCGTGGAGACCGGCAGTCCCGTGCCCTCGGCGAGGCGGTGCACGGCCGCCACGTCGTAGGGGGCCGGTCCCCGCTCCTCCAGCGTCCGCAAGTACCGCGCGACGCGGTCGGCCCCGCCCCAGCCCTGCGGCCTGGGCGGATACAGGTGGCGCCAGCCGGGAAGGTGAAGTCGCGGAAGACGCCGTCCGCGGAGTACTCGACGGCGACGGCGTCCTTGTGCGGCCGGGCCTGCCAGGAGAGGATCACCATCGCGCCGTTCGGCGTCCGCCAGAGCTGCCCCTCGGGGTCCTGCGTGGCCTGCGCGCCGAACCACAGCCGCCGCCACCGGCCGCTGCCGTCGCCCCAAGGGGTGCCGCCCCACGCGCCGAGAAGGTCCACGGCCTTCGCCCGGTTGTACGGGGCCGTCCACGGCAGCGCGGCCAGCAGCGCTTCCCCGCCGAGCGTCCCGAACGCGAAGTGGACGCCCCGCGCGCCGGCGGGCAGGTCGATGCGGCCGAGCGGATGGGGCGTGTCGTAGGCGGGCCCGGTCTCGGCGGCCTCCACGAGGACCTCGGCGAGGTACCGGACGGCCGGCCGGCGCGACACCAGCCGGCCCGCCCGCAGGGTGCCGCCGCGGACCCGGCCCGGGAGCCCGTCCGGCTGGGGCAGGCGGAGCGCGTCCCGCAGGCGGAGCACGTCGAGCAGGCACGCGGCGGCCCGCAGTGCCAGCGCCGCCACGCCTTCCAGCAGCCGCGCGTCGGTGATCTCGGGGAGCACGCGGCCGAGTTCGGCGTCGAGCTCCCGCCGGTTGACGAGGGCGGCGTCCACCAGCCGGGCGGCGCCGTCGCGGGCGAGGCCCCGCAGCGCCGCCGAGCCCTCCGGGTCCGCGGCGGGCAGGCGGGGCCAGAAGCCGGGCGGGGGCATGACGGCTCCGCGGCCCTGAGCCGGGGAGTACCGAAGCCGGAGGGTGGGGCTCGGGTCGGCGTGCCCTGCTGGACGAGGGGACGTGGCATCCGCGGCCGGGCCTGTGGTCCGGCCGTCGCCGTCCACCAGGCGCAGAACCCCCCGGTCGAGCGTGACCTGCGTCGGCGCGGCCGCGCCCGGGAACGTCAGGGCGACCGCCGCCGGGCTTCGCGGCCACCGCCACTGCCCGTCGGCCGGCACCTCCAGCATGCCGGGCGCGGGCGCGCGGAAGGTCTCCGCGCGGTTCCCGTTCAGCCGCGACACGTAGACGTCGGTGCCGTCGTACCACGGGTAGGTGCCGGTGCTGTAGGAGAGGTCGGCGCGGTGGACCGGCCCTTCCGGCCCGTGGACCTCCACACGCCGGCCCGCGACGCCGAGCGTGAGCAGGTCGTCGTGCAGCACGACGGTGGCGAAGGACTCCTCGACGACCGGGAACCGCAGCTCCTCGGGGAGCCCGGCCCGCAGCGCGCGCCACAGCGCGCCGACCGGATCGGTGATCTCCAGGCCGGACAGGACCCCGGCGGCCGGGGTCCCGGCCGCGGCCTCCGCCAGCGGCGCCAGCCGGGGCAGCGCGACCTCCAGGCCGAGCAGGTCGCCCGTCGCGCACTCCTCCCGCCACCGCTCGGCGTCCTCGGTCAGGACCCGGCGGATCGTTCCCTGCGCCCACAGCGCCCGCAGCACGGACGGGTAGTCGACGTTGGCGTACCGGCCGAGGTCGCGCACGAAGGCGTCCAGCCGCTCCCGCGCGTTCGCGGCGCCGTCGTCGAGCTCCGCGGCGAACCCGGAGAGGTTCTCGTTCTCGTCCGTCCAGTGCGGAGCCCGGACCTTCGCCCGGGTGAAGCCGAGCGGATCGGGGGCGGGACGCCCGACGACGGGGTCGGCGGCCGCGTCGAACCACCGGCCCGGCGCGGGGAACAGCCGGTCGCCCGCGTCCGCGGCCAGGCGCATCAGCTCGTTCGCGGGCTGCGGACCGGCGGCGGCGAACCAGTCCCGCGGCAGCCGGCGCCCGGCCCGGACCAGCCCGAGCCGCAGCAGCCAGTGGCGGTGGTGCTCGGCCCGCGTGGCGGGGTCGGAGTACAGGTCGCCGTCGGGCTCCGCCTCGATCAGCAGGTCGAGCAGCTCAGGCGTCTCCGCGAGGCGGCGCAGCGCCGCGTCCAGGGCCTCCCACAGCGGCAGCGGCGCCCGGGGCAGCAGCCCGCCGCGCAGCAGCCGCTCCGCCACGAAGCCGGTCTCGTCCGCCTCGTCCACGCCCGCCGACCGTGCCACCGGAAGCAGGTCCGCGACGACGTTCGGGTACGGGACGACGCCCGCGTCGAAGAACGCGCACACCGCCTCCCGCGCCCAGGCGTGGGCGGCCGCCGCGTCGTCGTGCCGCGCGAGCCGCTTCAGGTGGCCGTGCAGCGCCGACGCGGTGACCGCGCCCAGGGGGACCATTTCCACCAGCACCCGCTGCGCCCGGGCCGTGTCGGGCGCGAGATCGAGCAGCCGCGCGTTCGCCTCCTCGGTCTCGCGGGACCTGCTCAGGTAGAACGCGGCCTGGTCGGCGTGACCCGCCCGCGCGAACGCCAGCGCCGCGGCCGAGAAGTAGTCCGGCAGGGAGGCCGCGGGTTGCCGCCCGCCGGCCCGCAGGACACGCGCGCGTGCCGCCTCCGGATCGTCCGCCGCGAGCGCCACCGCGCAGCGCAGCTCGTCCTCGTCCGGCCCCGGCATGTCCCGCATCCGCCATCCCCTCCCGAGATCATCGGCGGGCAGACCAACGTCCCCGGACGACACCGGGCGGGGGATCGGGGACGTCAGCGCAGGACGTACCGGAGGGGGTCGTCGGAGCCGTCGCGGCGGGCCACGCCGCGGGTCTCCAGGGTGCGCAGGTGGGCGGCGGCCTCGGCGGCGGCCATGCGGCGCGCCTGCTGGGCCATCTCGGCCCACGGGTGCCGCCAGGTGAGGCCGGCGGTGAGGTCCCACAGCGTGATGGGGCGGGGCGACAGCAGCGCCGCCACCTCCGCGAGCCGCTCCTCGTGGTGGGCGATGATCTCGCGGGCGCGGTCCCCGAGGCCGCGGAAGCGGTGCTGGTGGGCGGGCAGGACCTCGGCCACGGCCATGGCGGAGACCTTGTCGAGCGAGCCGAGGAAGTCGCTCAGCGGGTCCACGCCCGGGGTGTCGTAGGGGTAGAGGCCGATGTGCGGGGTGATGCGCGGCAGGACGTGGTCGCCGGTGAAGATGCGGTCGCCGTCCTCCAGGTGCAGGCAGATGTGGCCGGGCGTGTGCCCGGGGGTCCAGACGGCCTGCAGCCGGCGGCCGGGGACGTCCACCAGGTCGCCGTCGGACAGCTCGCGGTCGGGGATCGCGGGCGGCGAGACGCGGGTCTGCTGGGTCGGCCCGGTCAGGTCCGACTCGGCCGCGCCCGCGCGGCGCAGCGCGGTGAGCTCGAACGAGCGGCGGCCGCCCTGGCCGACCTCGTTGAACAGCCGGACGATCCCGGCGTCGGAGTGGTGCATGGCGATCCACGCGCCGGACGTCTCGCGGACGCGCCCGGCGAGGCCCGCGTGGTCGGGGTGGAAGTGCGTGACGACCACGCCGTACACGTCGGCGACGTCGATCCCGAATGTGCCGAGCCCGTCGCGCAGGGCCGTCCAAGCGTCCTCGTGCTGCCAGCCCGCGTCGATCAGGACGGGGCCCCGGGGGCTCTCCACCGCGTACACCAGCGTGTACGACAGGGGATTGTCCGGGATGGGGACGGGGACGCTCCACAGCCCGCCGCCGAGGTCCTCAGGTTCCGGCTGCACCGAGACCGCCTTTCGCGCCTGTCAATGGTTCGAAGGCCCCGGCCGCGGCGGCCGGGGCCCTGAGTCCTGCCCTGTCCTGCTCTCCAGGATGCCCGCCGGTCAGATCCGTTCGAGGATCGTGGCGGTGGACAGGGCGCCGCCCGCGCACATCGTGACCAGGGCGGTCCCGGCGTCGCGGCGCTCCAGCTCGTGCAGCGCGGTGGTGATCAGCCGCGCGCCGGTGGCGCCCACGGGGTGGCCGAGGGCGATGGCGCCGCCGTTGACGTTGACCCGGTCCATGTCCGGCTCGTGGACCGACGCCCAGGACAGCACGATCGACGCGAACGCCTCGTTGATCTCGGTGATGTCGATGTCGCCCATGGCCATGCCGGAGCGCCGCAGGACCCGCTCGGTCGACTGCACGGGGCCGTCGAGGTGGTAGTACGGCTCGCCGCCGACGAGGGCCTGCGTGCGGATGCGGGCGCGCGGGCGCAGGCCGAGGGCCCGGGCCTTGTCCTCCGACATCAGCAGGACGGCGGCGGCGCCGTCGGAGATCTGGGACGAGGTGCCCGCGGTGTGCAGGCCCTCGGGGCCGAGGACGGGCTTGAGCCTGGCGAGCCCGTCGGCGGTCGTCTCGCGAAGGCCCTGGTCGCGGGTGACCTCGCGCGTCTCGCCGGTGACGCCGCCCTCGGCGTCCAGGACGGGCGCGGTGATCGGGGCGATCTCGCGGTCGAAGCGGCCGTCCGCCCACGCCTTGGCGGCCAGCTGCTGGGAGCGGGCGCCGAACGCGTCGAGGTCGGCGCGGGTGATGCCGCGGCGGGCGGCGATCCGCTCGGCGGCCTCGAACTGGTTCGGCATGTCGAGCGACCAGTCGTCGGGCCGCGGGTTGGCGGGCATGACGTTGCTGCCGAGCGGGGCGCGGCTCATCACCTCGACGCCGCAGCCGATCGCGACGTCCACGACCCCGGCGGCGATCTGGGACGCGGCCAGGTGGACGCCCTGCTGGGAGGATCCGCACTGGGCGTCGATGGTGGTGACGCCGGCCTGCCACGGCAGGCCGGCGTACAGCCAGGAGTAGCGGCCGACGTGCCCGCCCTGCTCGCCGGCCTGCGTGACGCAGCCCGCGAAGACCTGCTCCACCTCGGCGGCGTCGATGCCGGAGCGCTCGACAGCGGCGTTCAGGGCGTGCGCGAGGACGGCCATCGGCTTCAGGCCCGCGAGCCATCCGCCGCGCTTGCCGAGCGGCGTGCGCACCGCCTCGACGATCACCGGGGTACCCATGCGGTCTCCTTCTAGAACGCGATTCGCCTTCGAATGTAACGTGTTCTAACTTTGCCGGGGAAGGCCGGTCCCGGTGAGAGGGATCCGGCGCCGAACGGGACCCGGAGCCGCACCCGTCCCCGTCGCCCGGCGGGGGCGCCGGCCGCGTCTACTAGCCTGGGCGCACGACGATCCCCCCGCGCCGGAGAGTCCCATGGCCGCAGATTTCGACGAGCCCGTGTTCGACGAGGACTTCGAACGCGCCGCCGCGTCGCTCGGACCGAAGCTGCACGTCATCGAGCAGGGCAACCTCGGCGGCTCCGGCGGCTTCTCCCGCG
>NZ_JBFARL010000188.1:0-15029 GCF_040674655.1 Actinomadura sp. NPDC049753
GCCGGACGTTCAGCAGCGACGCGACCGTGCCCAGCACCCCGCCGAGCGACCCGTCGGAGCCCGCCGACAGCAGCGCCTCCCCGCCGTCGGCGGCGCTGGCGAGCGTCAGGTTCAGGGCCTCGATCCGCGCCTGCAGGGCCGCGACCTTCTTCTGCGCCGTCTGGTCGGCGGTGCGGGCCGCGCCCGCGGCAGACCGGGCCTCCTTCAACGCGCGGCGCGGGCCGTCCACGGCGGCGCGCGCGGTCTCGGCGGCGTCCTTGGCCGCGGCGAGCGCCTCCTGCGCCGCCTCGTGCTCGGCGGCGAGCGCCGGATCCTCGACGACCTCCGCCTCGAACGCCTCGAACTCGGCCTGCGCGGACTCGGCGCGCTGGTCGGCCTCCTCCCGCGCGTCCGCGAGCCGGCCGATCTCCGACCGCCCCGCCTGCGCCTTGCTGCGCAGCGCCTCCACCCGGCCGCGCAGCCGGGCCAGCTCCTCGCGGCGGTCCGCGGCGGCGCGGGCGGCGGACTGGAGCCGCCGCTCCTCCGCGGCGAGGGCCTCCTCGGCGGCCGACCGCTCCTCCACGGCGCCGGAGAGCCCGTCCCGGGCCTCGTCCAGCGCCTCGCGGAGCATCTCCTCCTGCTCGCGGATCTCGGCGGCCTCGCGCTCCATGTCCTCGGGATCGCGGCCGCGCCGCTCCTCCTCGCGCGCCTCGGCGGCGTTGCGGTGCCGCTCCGCCGCGAGGTCGGCGACGCCGCGGAGCCGCTCCTTCAGCGCCGACAACTGGAACCAGGTGTCCTGGACCTGCGCGAGCCTCGGCGCCTGCTCCGCCTCCTCGGCCTCCAGGACCCCCTCGCGCTCCTGCGCCCCGGCCAGCGCCCGCTCGGTCTCCGTGCGCCGCTCCCGGATCGCGGCCTCGTCGGCGGCCTCCTGCTCCAGCCTCGTCCGCAGCGTGACCAGGTCGTCGGCGAGCAGCCGCAGCCGGGCGTCCCGCAGATCGGCCTGGATCACCGCGGCCCGGCGCGCGATCTCCGCCTGCCGGCCGAGCGGCTTCAACTGCCGCCGCAGCTCACCCGTCAGGTCCTGCACGCGCGTCAGGTTGCCCTGCATCGCGTCCAGCTTGCGGAGGGCCTTCTCCTTGCGCTTGCGGTGCTTGAGGACGCCGGCCGCCTCCTCGATCACCGCCCGCCGCCCCTCCGGCCCCGAGTGCAGGACGCGGTCGAGCTGCCCCTGCCCGATGATCACGTGCATCTCGCGGCCGATGCCGGAGTCCGACAGCAGCTCCTGGATGTCCAGCAGCCGGCACGCGTCACCGTTGATCGCGTACTCGCTCGACCCCGACCGGAACATCAGCCGGCTGATGGTGACCTCGGTGTAGTCGATCGGCAGCGCACCATCGGAGTTGTCGATCGTCAGCACGACCTCGGCACGCCCCAGCGGCGCCCGGTTCGCCGTCCCGGCGAAGATCACGTCCTCCATCTTGCCGCCGCGCAGCGACTTGGCGCCCTGCTCCCCCATCACCCAGGCCAGCGCGTCCACGACATTGGACTTGCCCGACCCGTTGGGCCCCACCACAGCGGTGATCCCCGGCTCGAACTTGAGCGTGGTGGACGACGCGAAGGACTTGAACCCGCGCAGCGTCAAAGTCTTCAGATACACGCGCCAGGAGCCCCCCTCCTACGACACCCACACCCCGAACATCCGAAGCACGATACTGGTTTTCTTGCTTCTTTCTCCTCCTTCGGGCCTGGCGGCCCTCCATCGTCGAAAAAAGCGGGGCGATCGCTGGCATCGCTCCGGCTCGCCTAGCGGCTCGCTGCGCGATCAGGTTCTTGCTTCGCTCGAACCTGCCTTCGGACGCGATCGCCACTTCTCCGGTTGTCGGGTGGTTGCTCCGCCGGCTGAGGTCGGCGCGCCTGTAGTGCTCCGGGTCGCCCTTCGGGCCTGGCGGCCTGGGGCTCACGTCCGGTGAGCGGCTCGCAAGCTCCCCCCTTCGGGCCTGGCGGCCCTGGGGCTCACGTTCAGTGAGCGGCTCGCAGGCTCGCCCCCTTCGGGCGATCGCAACTCTTCGGGTCCTCGCTTGGTCGCTGAGGGTTGCGGGGGGCGCAGTGGTGGGTGCCGAGGTGAGGGGCGGATGCACTGGGCGCAACGGCGGCGAGGGCCGGCGCAGCCCAGATGACTCCATGGAGTAGCAAGGGGGCCGGGCGCGCCAGGTGGTCCCCACGATCGTCCACAAGCCGCCACTGGGGATACCTCAGGGGTGCGGACGAGAAGGGATGCTGAGGCGAGCACCGGGACCCGTGGCTGCTCAGGGGCGCGAGCGCGTTCGATTCCGCGTTCGAGCCTGCGAGCCCTGATCGCGCGACACCCTCAGCCGAGATGGAAGATCTCCATCGTCGCCCCCGGTTGGCCCAGTGCGGACGCTGGAGGTCGCCCAGGGGACGCGAGGTCGGTCGCTCGGCCGCAGCTACGAGCGCTCGGCACTTGCGACAAACCTCAACGGCTGGGTAGCGTCCCGTAAACGGGTGGTACCACCACACCCGAGGACGTAGCGAGCAATCAAGGTCCACCGACCGTGACCGCCTGCTGCGACGACCTCAGCCTCGATCGCAACCCCGCGACGACCTTGGGGTCGCGATCGCGTCCGAAGGCAGGTTCGAGCGAAGCAAGAACCTGATCGCGCAGCGAGCCGCTAGGCGAGCCGAAGCGATGCCAGCGATCGCACGCGTTTATCGACGATGGAGGGCCGCCAGGCCCGAAGGAGGAGAAAAACGCATTAAGTAAGAACCGGTTCGCGGTCCTTCACCGGGAGCGACATCACTTCGTCGTCCGTCGCCGTCGCGAGCGCGTCGTTCTCCGCCTGGAGCCGTACGAGTTCGGCCTCCAGGTCACGTACGCGCTGCTGCAGGCGCCGCATCTCCGCGACCATCCGGGGGTCGGGACCGCCGACGTGGCCGAGTAGAGCCTTCGCCATGACTAAGGGTCCTCCACGCTGAGTAACCAGCAGGGATCGCGCACGGGAAACTGCTGAAAGCGGTGCGCGTACCGTCTAGAGTCGCACCGGCCGCTGTCGTGGTCAAGACGCACATCACAGGCCGGTAACAACCTTCCTCTACTAGTTTAGCAGGTACAAACCGGTACTCCCTACCCGGTCAGCGTTCCCGGAAGCCGGAGGCCTCTCCGCGGGGCGCGCCCCAGCGGTCGACGACGCCGGTCACAGCGCCGGGACGTCCGGGAACGCCGCCGGGAACATCGCCGTCGAGCATCTCCAGGAGCTGGCGGCAGCGGGCGCGCGGGCCCTCGGCGACGACCTCGACTCGGCCGTCGCTGAGGTTGGTGGCGCTGCCGGCGAGGCCCAGTTCGAGCGCCCGGGACCTGACCCACCAGCGGAACCCGACGCCCTGGACGCGTCCGCGCACCCAGGCCGTGAGCCGCACGATCTCGTCGTCCTCGCTCATCGCTCCCCCCTCGGTCCCGCTAGTACCGTGCCCGCCTGGGGCGGGGCTGGCACACCGGGCAGCTGTAGGACGAGCGGTTCATGAACTCGTCGCGGCGGATCGGCGAGCCGCAGCGGCGGCAGGGCTCGTCCCGCCGCCCGTAGGCGTCGAGGGACCGCTCGAAGTAGCCGCTCTCGCCGTTGACGTTCACGTAGAGGCTGTCGAAGGAGGTGCCGCCGACCTCCAGGGCGGCCGTCATGACCTCTCGTGCGGCCTCCAGGACGCGCGCGGCGTCCGCCCGGGTCATCGTGTCGGTCGGCCGCGCCCAGTGCAGCCTGGCGCGCCACAGGGCCTCGTCGGCGTAGATGTTGCCGACCCCGCTGACGAGGGACTGGTCGAGGAGGGCCCGCTTGATCCCGGTCTTGCGGCGGCGCAGGGCGCGGTAGAAGGCCTCCGCGTCGAAGGCGGCCTCCAGCGGGTCGGCGGCGATGTGCACGATCGGTTCGGGGACGAGCGCGCCCTCGGCGAAGGCGTCGGGGACGAGCTCGGCGACCATGAGGTGCCCGAAGGTCCGCTGGTCGACGAAGCGCAGGTCGAGGCCGTCGTCGTCGAACTCGACGCGGACCCGCAGGTGCTTCTCGCGTTCCCGGTCGGGCTCGCCGACGAGCAGCTGCCCGCTCATGCCGAGGTGCGCGAGCACCGCCTCGCCGGGGGCGCCGTCCTCCTCGGCCTGGAGCGGGATCCACAGGTACTTGCCGCGGCGCCGGGGGGCCAGCATGGTGCGCTTGGCGAGGCGCCCGGCGAAGTCGGCGGGGCCCTCGGCGTGGCGGCGGACCGACCGCGGGTGCAGGACCTCGGCGGACGCGACGGTGCGACCGGTCGTCCAGCTTTCGAGGCCCCGCCGGACGACCTCGACCTCGGGGAGCTCAGGCACCGGCCTGCGCCGCCTGGCCGGCCTCCCTGGCCGGGTCCTCGCCACGCGCCGGGCCGGCCTGCGCCGCCTCGCGCTCGACGACGAGCTCGCGGATGGCGTTCCAGGCGGCCTCGGCGGCGTGCTGCTCGGCCTCCTTCTTGCTGCGGCCCTCGCCGGACCCGTAGGTCTGGCCGCCGACCCGCACGGAGGCGCGGAACGTCTTCTGGTGGTCGGGGCCGCTCTCGGCGACGTGGTACTCGGGGACGCCGAGCTCCTCGACGGCCGTGAGCTCCTGCAGCGAGGTCTTCCAGTCCAGGCCGGCGCCGAGACCCGCCGAGCGCTTGATCAGCGCGTCGAAGAGCCGGTGCACCAGGGCGGACGCCTCGCCGAGGCCCCGGTCGAGGTAGACGGCGCCGATCAGCGCCTCCAGCGTGTCGGCGAGGATCGAGGCCTTGTCGCGGCCCCCGGTGCCCTCCTCGCCGCGGCCGAGCCGGATGTGGGCCCCGACGCCGAGGCCGCGGGCGACTCCGGCGAGGGCGCGCATGTTGACCACGGCGGCGCGCAGCTTGGCGAGCTGCCCCTCGGGCAGGTCGGGGTGGCCGCGGAACAGGGTGTCGGTGACGACGAGGCCCAGCACCGAGTCGCCGAGGAACTCCAGGCGCTCGTTGGTGGGCAGGCCGCCGTTCTCGTAGGCGTAGGAACGGTGTGTCAGGGCGCGTTCGAGCAGCTCGTCGTCCACGTCGACGCCGAGCGCGCCGGTCAGCTCCGCGCGCTCCGGCGCGGGTTCGTTCTTCTTAGCGCTCACAGGCCCTCCTCGCAGGCCGTGCACCGCGCGGCGCGCGGTCGCCTCTGCGGCGCGCGGCCGATGGGCCGGACGGCGAGGACGCTCGGCGGGGAGGGTCCGCGAAGACGAGGTGCGCGCCGGTCGGTCTGATCCCGGCGTGCACCACGGCTCCGGGCGCAGTCTCCGCGCCGGTCACCACGCCGACGTCACGCGCCGGGTGGTCGGGGTGCGTGTCCTTCCGCACCGTGAGGGGCGGGCCGCATGCGCGGATCCGCCCCCCAGGATGCGAGAAGACTCAGGCCGACGGGGCGATGACCTGCCGCCGGTCGTAGGTTCCGCACGTCGCGCACGCAGTGTGCGGCAGCTTGTGGTCGCGGCACGTCGGGCACTCGACCAGGTTCGGCGCCGCGGTCTTCCACTGCGAGCGCCGGTGCCGCGTGTTGCTGCGCGACTTCTTCCGCTTCGGGACGGCCACGTCAGCCCTCCTGCTTTCCTTCTCGATCCGATGAATCACGGGTGCCGGAGCTCCCGTTCCCCCGGTCGGGGGCTGCCGGCGCTCTGTCGCCGGCAAGGTCCCGCAGCGCCGCCCACCGGGGGTCGGCGACGTCGTGGCGGTGGCCCGGCTCGACGTCGGCGAGCCGCGCACCGCAGTCCGGGCACAGGCCCGGGCAGTCGTCCCGGCACAGCGGGGACAGCGGCAGTGCGAGCACCACCGCGTCCCGCAGGACCGGTTCGAGGTCGATCAGGTCGCCCTCGAGGCGGAGCTCGTCGTCGTCGGCGTTCCCGCCCGAGCGGGTGTCGTCGTAGACGTACAGCTCCTGGAAGTCCGCCTCGAAGGTCGAGGCGATCGGGTCGAGGCAGCGGGAGCACTCCCCCTTGAGAGGGACCGTCGCCGTGCCGGTGACGAGCACCCCCTCCAGGACCGCTTCGAGCCGGAGGTCCAGCTCGATCGCGGCGCCCTCGGGGACGCCCACCATCTCGACGCCGAAATTCTCCGGTGCCGGCACGGACAGGTGCTCCTCCCGCGACGACCCGGGTTGCCTGCTCAGAGCTCGGGTGTCGAGCTTGAACGGAGCGCTGGGGTCGTTGCGTGTCAGCGGAATCCTGCTTTCGTGAGGCATGGTGGAACGGCGGCCGCCTGGGATGGCCGATGTCCCAGGGTACCGAACACCGGCCGCTGACCCAACTCGCGGCCCGTCCACCATGGCCAGGCCGTTCAGCCGTCCTTCTGGAGCCGCTGCACCAGCCGGTCGTGGACGCTGTCGGGGACGAGGCCGGAGACGTCCCCGCCGAACCTCACGACCTCCTTCATCAGGCTGGAGGACAGGAACGCGAACTCGGGGTTGGTCGCCATGAACAGCGTCTCCACGCCGGCGATCCGGTGGTTCATCTGGGCCATCTGCAGCTCGTACTCGTAGTCGCTGACGGCCCGGAGCCCCCGGACGATCACCGGGATGTCCTGCTCCTTGCAGTAGTCGACGGTGAGCCCGTAGAAGGTGTCGACCGTCACGTTGCCGTACTCCCGGGTGACCTCGGAGATCATGTCGGCACGCTCGTCCACGGTGAACAGGCTCTTCTTGCTCTTGTTGATCAGCACGGCGACGACCACCTCGTCGTAGAGGCGGGAGGCGCGGCTGATGATGTCGAGATGCCCGTTGGTGACGGGGTCGAACGATCCCGGACAGACGACACGGCGCACGGCGCGAACCCCTTCGGTCCCGGTTTCTGACCTGCGGCGTGAACGTACCAAATCGCATTCGGCCGGGTTTCCACCGGGCTCGCCGGAGCCGTCCTCAGCCGCCCAGCGCGTCGATGATCCTGGCGGCGACGGGTCCCGACTCGATTCCGTAGCCGGACGCCTCGGTCATCACCGCGACCGCGTACCGGGGGTCGCTGCGCGGGCCGAACCCGATGAACCAGCGGTCGTTGTAGGAGGCTCCCTCGACGTCGGCGGTGCCGGTCTTGCCGCCGAGGATGGACGTCCCCCGCAGCGACTTGCCGGTGCCCCTCTCGACCACGGCCTCCATCATGTCCCGCAGCTGCTTCGCCTGGTCCCCGGTCAGCGCTCGGGACATGCGCTGGGACGAGATCTTGTCGACCGTCGACCCGTCGGGGGCGCGCAGCCTGTCCACGAGCCGGGGCCGCATGACCTCCCCGTCGTTGAGGATCGCGGCGGCGACCATGGCCATCTGCAGCGGCGAGGCGACCGTGCTGCCCTGCCCGATGGAGCCGAGCGCGCTGAGCGACGGCTGGTCGGTCGCCGGGAAGGAACTGGGGGCGCTCTTCAGTCCCTCTGCGAACTCGATCCGGTCGCCGAACCCGAATCTGCCCGCCTGCGCGTTGACGGCGCCGTTCCCCGGTTTCTGGGCGCCCATGTAGGCGAACGTGGTGTTGCAGGACTGCGCGTACGCCTCGATGAGGGGGATCCGAGGGAGGTCGCAGGAGCCGCCGATGTCACCCGCGTCGTTGTTGATCGCCTGCCCCGCGCCGGGAGGCCTGTAGCTGCGCCCGGCCTTGACCCGCGTGTCCTCACTCGTGCCCGACCTCAGCGCCGCCGCGGCGACAACGGTCTTGAACGTGGAGCCGGGCGGGAACAGCTCGTAGGCGGCCTTGTTGAGCAGCGGCTTGCGCGGCTGGTCGCCGAGCCGGTCGAACGCCTCGGTGGCCCGCTTCCGGTCGAGCGTCGACACCTCGTTCGGGTCGTAGGACGGCGTGGACGCCATCACCAGGATCGCGCCGGTGCGCGCGTCGAGGACGACCGCGGCACCCCGGCCGGCGCCGCTGGACTTCAGCGCCTCGTAGGCGGCGCGCTGCGCGTCCGGGTCGATGGTGGACTCCACCGTGCCGCCGGGAACGTGCTTGCCGATCAGTTTGTCGACGAGGTTGGAGGTGGCGAGACGGGCGTCGGTCCCGTCCAGGAAATGGTTCTCGGCCTCCTCCAGACCGGTCTGGGAGAACACCGAGAAGTAGCCGGTGACCGGCGCGAACGCGGCGCCGTCCTTGTAGTGGCGCTGGAACCGGTCGTCGCCGACCCGCTCGGACCAGGCGAGCCGTTCGCCGCCCGCCACGATGGGTCCCCGGTCGATCTTGAACCGGTCCTCGAACTGCCGGGCGTTGAGCGAGTCGTCCCGCAGACTCTGCGCCTGGAAGCCCTGCACGTAGGTGACGTTCACCATCAACGCCAGAAACAAGAGCAAGGTGATGACCCAGGTGCGCGCCACCGCGCGGTCGATCCCGGGCTTCATGGGCATTCCCCTACCCGAACCGCCAGGATGTCAACGGCCGACAGCGCGGCCGTACCAGAACACCGCCTCGCCGTAACGCCGCTCCCGCTCGGCCTCGTACCCGTCGGGCCACTCCAGCGCCGGGCCCCGCGCGGCGCGTTCCACGACGACCAGCGCATCCGCGGACGCCCACCCGTTGTCGCGCAGGTCCTCCAGCAGGGCGGTCACGGACGCGTCCGCCAACGCGTAGGGCGGGTCGGCGAAAATCAGGTCGTAGGGCTCGTCCGGCGCCTTGCGGACGAGCCGTTCCACCTTGTCGGCGCAGGGGACGGCACCGGGCAGCCCGAGCGTCTCGGCGTTCTGCCGGATCACCTTCATCGCCCGCGGATGCGACTCGACCAGCAGCGCATGTCCGGCCCCCCGCGACAGCGCTTCGAGCCCCACCGCCCCCGACCCCGCGTACAGGTCGGCGACGCGCAGCCCGTCCAGCGGCCCGAGCAACGCCAGAACAGTGGAGAAAAGCCCCTCCCGCGCACGATCACTGGTCGGCCGGGTATCCCGCCCCGCCGGCACAGCCAACCGCCGCCCCCCAGCACTACCCGCAATAACCCGACTCACGGTCTCAGTATCGGCCCACCAAGGCGCACCCACTGCATTGCCTCCACCCCGAGAGCTCCCTCCTGCGACAACCCCAGCCGTCGCCCCAACCCCGCAACCACCCCAACAGCCGCGATCGCGTCCGAAGGCAGGTTCGAGCGAAGCAAGAACCTGATCGCGCAGCGAGCCGCAAGGCGAGTCGAAGCGATGCCAGCGATCGCCCGCGTTTTTCGACGATGGAGGGCCGCCAGGCCCGAAGGAGGAGAAAAAGGCAATGAGTAAAGCGGGTCGCCAGCGCCGTGCCACGCTGACGACCCGCTCGCGGCCGGTACCGACTCCAGCCCGAACGGACCGGCCACGCCACCCTCGCGACCGCCGACGAAGCCGAGTTCGAGCGAGCGCGAGAATTCTCTGCGCCTAGCGAGCCGCCAGGCGAGCCGTGCAAGACAACAGAAACCCACTACTGCGCCTACCTCAGCCACCTCAGGACCACGCGACAACCTGGGGGCCGCGATCGCGTCCGAAGGCAGATTCGAGCGAAGCAAGAATCTGATCGCGCAGCGAGCCGCCAAGGCGAGACGGAGCGATGCCAGCGATCGCCCGCGTTTTTCGACGATGGAGGACCACCAGGCCCGAAGGAGGAGAAAAAGGCAAAAATTACGCCAAACTCCACCGGGCTTGTGTTCGGACGCCTGGGTCGGGGTCGGCGAGGGTTTCGGTCAGGGCGGTCACTACCTCCGGGATGTCGGTGGCCCATTGTTCGAGGGCTTGGACGGCGGCTCTGCGGACGTCGACCGTGCGGTCGTGCAGGGCTTTGATGAGGGGTTGGACGGCGACGTCGGGGCGGGCTTCGGCGAGGGCGCGGACGGCGTGGCAGCGGACCTGCCAGTTGGCGTGGGCGATCGCGGTGACGACGCGTCCTTCGAGGGGGTCGGGGATGCCGAGTTCGGCGGCGGCGGTGAGGGCGGCGATGCGGACGACGGGGTCGTGGTCGGTGAGGAGGTGTTCGAGCGCGGGGAGGCCGGAGGGGTGGGCGAGGCGGCCGAGGCCTTCGGCGACGGCGACGCGGACCTCGCGGGAGGGGTCGTCGGCGGCCTCGGCGACGCGGGCGGTCTCGCGCAGCGCGACCAGGCCGAGGACGGCCTGGATGCGGACCTGCGGTTCGTCGTCTTCGAAGCCTTGGGCGTACAGCTCGCCGGCGCCCTTGGCGAGGATGCCGAGCAGGTCGGCGGCGGTGTCGCGGACGGTGGTGTCGCGGCCGCGGGCCGCGGCGAGGAGCAGGGCGTCGACGCCGTCGTCGCCGAAGTAGAGCTCGGGCAGGTCGCGCAGGGCGTCGGCGGCGACGCGGCGGACGTCCTCGTGTTCGTCGGCGAGCGCCCAGGCGAAGGTGTCACCGGTGCCGCGGGGCGCTTCTCCCGCGCGGGCGGCCCGGGTGAGCGCCGTGAGGGCGTCGGCGCGGGTGGCGGGGTCGGGGTCGCGGAGGGATGCCTCCGCCTGGTCGAGCCGGATGGTGCGAGTCATGGGGGGTTGGCCTCCTGGTCGGCCGTCGGATCCGGAGGCGGGCACGGGCCCGCCGGGGGGTTCGGGATCAGCGACGGGAACACAGGGCGCTCGCCTGGCGCCGGAGGTCGACGTGCAGGCGGGCGATGAGCGCACGACTCGGGTTCACGCGTTCATCGTGTCCCGGCCGGGCGGCAATGTCAACCAAATAGGTCGGCAATATCTGTTATGTCTTCTCCAGGAAGTCCGCGCGCTCCTCGTCCAGCAGGGACGCCAGGACGGTGGCCAGGCCGGGATGCTCCGACAGGTCCGGGTCGGCCTCGACGAGCGCGGTGGCCTCCTCGCGGGCGTCGCGGATCACGTCCTCGTCGCGCTGGAGCGTGAGCAGCCGCAGGCTGGACGAGCGGCCGGCCTGCGCGGCGCCGAGCACGTCGCCCTCGCGGCGCTGCTCCAGGTCGAGCCGGGACAGCTTGAACCCGTCGGTGGTGGAGGCGACCGCGTCCAGCCGCTCGCGGGCCTTGCTGCCCGGCGCGGCGTCGGTGACGAGCAGGCAGAGGCCGTGCAGGGAGCCGCGCCCGACGCGCCCGCGCAGCTGGTGGAGCTGGGAGACGCCGAACCGGTCCGCATCCATGATCACCATGACGGTGGCGTTGGGCACGTCCACGCCGACCTCGATGACGGTGGTGGCGAGCAGGACGTCCAGCTCCCGCGCGGTGAAGCGGCGCATCACCGCGTCCTTCTCATCCGGGTGCAGCTTGCCGTGCAGGACGCCGATGCGCAGACCGTCGAGGAGCTCCTCCAGCTTCGGCAGCACCTCCATGATCCCCAGCGGGGACCGGCGCTCGCCCTCCTCGGCGACGACGGCGTCGCCCTCGTCGCCCTCCTGCTCGCCGATGCGCGGGCAGACGATGTAGATCTGCCGGCCGTTCGCCGCCTCCTCCTTGATGCGCTCCCAGGTGCGGGCGAGGAACGCGGGCTTCTCCGGCGGGACGACATGCGTCTGGATCTGCGACCGGCCCGCCGGGAGCTGCCCGAGCACCGAGGTCTCCAGATCGCCGAAGACGGTCATCGCCACCGTGCGCGGGATCGGCGTCGCCGTCATGACCAGCACGTGGGGGCGGCCGCCGTCGACCTTCTCGCGCAGGGCGTCGCGCTGCTCGACGCCGAACCTGTGCTGCTCGTCCACCACGACGAGCCCGAGGTCGGCGAACTGGACGGTCTCCTGCAGCAGCGCGTGGGTGCCGACGACGATCCCGGCCGCGCCGGACGCCGCCTCCAGCAGCGCCTCCTTGCGCGCCTTCGCCCCCTGCGACCCCGTCAGCAGCGCCACCCGGGTGGCGTGCTCGGCGCCGCCGATCTGCCCCGCCTGCGCCAGGTCGCCGAGCATCCCGGTGATCGACCGGTAGTGCTGCTGCGCGAGCACCTCGGTCGGCGCCAGCAGCGCCGCCTGCCCTCCCCCGTCCACCACCTGCAACATCGCCCGCAACGCGACCACGGTGTTATGGGTGGGGGTCCAGCCGTCCGACACATAGAGGCGCCCAGGATGGGCGACGGAGATGCACTGGACCTCCTTGCGGCCCACGTACTCGATAGCGCGGATGCCTTTGCGCCGACGCTCGTACTTCGTGCGGGGCCGCAGCCTTTCGGCCTTGCGGGACAGCCTGAAGGGCGGGTAGTCGTTCGGCAGCGCGACGCTGGTCGTCCAGTACCGCTTGCCCGCCTTGCGGACCTCCCGGCATCGCGCGTAGCCGCCCAGTGAGCGCGTCAGCCATGCGGTCGCTTCGGCCAAGTGCTTCGAGGCGGAGACCAGGGTGACGGCCCTGCCCTCGGCACGCAGCGTCCCGTCGGTGTCGAGCAGGCCTTGCAGCAACGCGTGGCGCTGCTTGATCGGTGCGTTCAGGTACGCGGTCGGGACGAACTTCTCCCGAGCCCCCGTTCCGTACACGCCGAGTTCTCGCAGCGCGGCGATCAACGGATTTCCGGCCCCGCGACGCTCGCCCAGGAGCGACCAGTCGAGCGGGCGGTCCTGCCTGCGGCGCAGCCTGCACCCGTCCGGAAGGAGCCTTGCGACCGCATCGATGATCTCCTGGTCGCGGGTCGAGATCTCGACCCGCCCGTACTTCATGAAGCCATCGCCGAGCAGGAGCCCCAGGAGGTAAGGGTCGACCGGGCGTTCCGCGAGCGAGTCCAGATCGGGAGCCTCGACCAGGGGCACGTACCACTTGCTCCCACCGGACTTGCGGAGGAGATCCTGACGCAGTTCCCGTGTTGTCATCACCTTGAGCGGGCTTCCCCTGTGCCATCCCGTGTCGGTCTTGACGGCCCAGAGGTGCTCGTCGTCGCATTCCACGGAAGTGCCGTCGGAGAAGACCAACCTGTACACGTCACGCTCGCCCTGGGGGAAGACCCCGGTCACCACGGTGACCTCGCCGCCGGGCGTGGTCACCTCGTCGCCCGGCATCAGGTCGCCCATCCGCCGGAATCCTTCTGGTGTCAGCACCTCGGAATCCAGCGGCTGAGCCTTGCCGGCGCCGACGTCGCCTTGGAGGAGGCGGTGCATCGGGTGGTGTTTGGCCAGGTCGGCGGCTATCTCGTCGCCCACCTGGCGCTGGCCCTTGGTGAGTTCGAAAGGCAGGCGCGCGTCGAACTCCGACTGGACGCCCTCGAAGGACGGGGGCCGGGGCTTGGCGGGCAGGGCCGCGGCGGCGACGCGGCGCTGGGCCAGGGCCACCTGGACGACGAAGGCCTCGTCCCACTTGAGGCGGGCCTTGGCGCGGCCCAGCTCGTCCCAGGTGCGGGGGCGGTGGATGCCCTCGTACGCCTCCCGCAGGCCGATCAGGTGGCGGCGGCGCAGGAGCGCGTCGGGCATGGGGTCGTCCGGCAGGTCGAGCTGGTCAAGGACGGTCTCGACGGACGTGCTGATCGCCTCGATGGGCAGCGACTTGGCGGACGGGTAGATCGGGATGATCTCGTCGGCCCACTCCTGCGCGGCCTCCTCGGCGCCCTTCTCGTGGACGACCTTGTACTGCGGGTGGGTCAGCTGCCGGACGGTCCTGCCGCTGCGGGGCACGTAGGTGCTGATCTTCCCGGCGAACAGGCCGCGGGTGCCCGGCGACAGCTCCTTCTCGGGACGGTAGGAGCCCTTGCGGCCGAAGAAGCTGAGCTTGAGCTCGCCGGTCCCGTCGGTGACGGTGATCTCCAGGACGTACCCGGGGCTGCGGGTGAGGGAGCGGCCCTGCACCTTCACGACCTCGGCCATGACCGTCACGTGCTCGCCGTCCTGCAGGCCGCTGAGCTGCGTCAGCTCGCCGCGGTGGGCGTAGCGGCGCGGGTAGTGGTGCAGCAGGTCGCCGACCGTGTGCAGGTCGAGGCCCTTCTTCAGCGCGTTGGCCGTCTTGTCGCCGAGGACCTTGCGCAACGGCTCGTCGAGAGTTGCCACGGGTCTTTTCTAGCCGATGGGGACGACGGGAATCACTCGACGCCGATGAGCAGGGGGTAGCGTTCCTGGTCGCCGGCGTAGACGCCGACCTCCGCGTCGGGGCGCCGCCGGCGCAGATGGTCCTCCAGTCCGGCGGCGAGGCCGGGCGGGGCGTGCCGCCCGGGGATCAGCGTGACCAGCTCGCCGCCGCCCGCCAGCATCCGGTCCAGGACGTCGCGGGCCACCGCGGCGAGGTCCGCGCCGATCGTCGCGACGTCGCCCTCGATCAGGCCGAGGACGTCGCCGGGCTGGCAGAGGCCGGCGCTCGTCACTGCCTCCTGCGCGGCGACCTCCAGGTGGCCGAAGCGGGTCGCGCCGGCGGCGCGGGTCATCTCGATCACGTCCTCGGCGAAGCGGCGCAGCGGGTCGTGCACGGCGAGCGCCGCCATGCCCTGGACGGACGCCTTCGTCGGGACCACCGCGATGCGCGCCCCGCCGTCCCTCGCGCGCTCCGCGGCGGCCTCGGCGAGGGCGAGGACCTCCGGCTCGTTCGGCAGCACGGCCACCTCGTCGCCCGCGGCGAGGATGGCCTCGGCGAGCACCGCGAGCGGCGGGACGGCACCGGGCTCGCGCCGTACGACCCGGGCCCCGCTCTCCTCGAACAGCGCGGCCAGCCCGTCGGCGGCGGTGACGGCGACCACCGCGCGGCCGGTGTGCGGCGCGTGCGGTCCGCCATCGGCGGCGTCCAGGTAGGTGACGCGGATCCGGTGCGGGCGTCCCGCCGCCATGCCCGCCTCGACGGCGGCCCCGGCGTCGTCGACGTGGACGTGGACGTTCCACAGCCCGTCGCCGCCGACGACGACGAGGGAGTCGCCGAGGCCGTCGAGCCGTTCCCGCAGGGTGTGGACGGCGTCGTCGGGCGCGTCCAGCAGGTACATCACCTCGTAGCCGAAGCCCTGCGGCGCCCGGGCCCGGGCCGCCGGCGCGGGCGTCCCGGCGGTGCGGGGCGGGACGTCGTACCGCTCCGGGTACTCGTCGGTGATCACGGCGGCGAGGGCGTCGAGCACCACGCAGAGCCCGGCCGCGCCGGCGTCCACGACGCCGCTGCGGGTGGGCGCCCGCATGGTCGCCGACCTGTCCAGCGGCCCGACCGCGGACTTCCCGGTCGCGGGCTTCGCC
>NZ_JBFARL010000189.1:0-9144 GCF_040674655.1 Actinomadura sp. NPDC049753
AGAGCATCCGAGCCGGGGGCCGCGGCCCGCCTCATCGCAGAGGGGGGGGGCGGCGGCCCGGCGGATGCCGCGGACCCGCAGGCCCATCGCGCGGCGGTGTGCCGCACCGCCGAGCACTGGGTCGCGGCGTACGCCGACCTCGCGCGTTGCCATGCCCTCGCGGGTGCGCAGGTGACCTAGGGCGTGTTTCGAAGTGGGGTGAGCGTCGGCGTGTTGTGAGCCGGACGCAGTGAGGTCTCCGGTAGATGGTTCATCGACCAAGAAGAACCCGTAACCGGAGACCTCGTGGCCACCCTAGCGGTGACGGGGCGGTTCGACCTGACCGACGCGCAATGGGCGATCCTGGGGCCGCTGCTGCCCGTTGCCCGGCGGCCGGGCCGACCGTCCAAGTGGACCAAGCGGCAGCTCATCGACGGGATCCGCTGGCGGGTGCGGACCGGCGCTCCGTGGCGGGACGTGCCCGAATGCTACGGCTCGTGGCAGGCGGTCTACGGCCTGTTCCGCCGCTGGCAGCGCGACGGCGCCTGGGCGCGGATCCTGGCCGCCCTGCAGACTCGGGCGGACGCGGCCGGGTTGATCACCTGGGAGGTGAACGTCGACTCCACGATCATGCGGGCCCATCAGCACGCCGCCGGTGCCCGGCGGCGGGGCGATCTGCAGCGCGAGCCGCCCGGCGGGACGGTCACTGAGCCGGACGATCACGCGCTGGGCCGTTCCCGCGGCGGGTTGTCGACCAAGGTGCATCTGGCGTGTGAGCAGGGGCAGAAGCCCTTGTCGCTGGTGGTGTCGGCCGGGCAGCGCGGGGACGCCCCGCAGTCCGAGGCGGTGATGGCCGGGATCAGGGTCGCCCGGCCTGGTCGGGGTCGTCCCCGGACCCGGCCAGACCGGGTCCGGGCCGACAAGGCCTACTCGTCCCGGGCGATCCGTGCTCACCTGCGCCGACGCGGTATCGCAGCCACGATCCCAGAGCAGGCCGACCAGGCAGGCCACCGGCAACGCCGAGGCAGCAACGGCGGCCGTCCACCCGCTGCTTTGCTTCACACCGAAGAGGCCACTGGTTCGAACCCAGTATCGCCCACCCCAACTTTCCGCAGGTCAGGGCCTTCTCTGCAGCATGATCTCGTGTGTCCCGATGACCTCTTCGTAGGCTCAGGAGCCAGCGGGGAGCCAACGCCCTCATATTCGTACGCTTCGGGATCCCCGAAGAGGTCACCAAGCCCCGCTCGGCACTTCGATGCAGTCGGTGACGGTCCTTGCCGATTTGGTTGGCGTGGCGTTCCGGGCGACGGCCTGATCGAAAGCGGTGCCCCGAGGTCAGCCGCCACGAGCACGACGGCATCGAGCAGTTCGCGCAGTTGTCGAGGGAGGCGGGCTGAGAGCCGGCTGCAGGATCTGCGGCACGGAGCGGTCACCCTTTGCTTACCGGTTACGATCTCAAAGTCGTCCAAAGAGACCCTGCGGCTCTCATCGCCGCCATCGCATCCGACATCTACACGGGCGTCCCGCCCCGACTGGCGCCACAGCCATCATCCTCCGGCCCGCCGTGCCCGCCGTCCACGCCGCCGCCCGAAGGCCACCCAGCTTTCGACAGCTACAACACCCGACCGCAGCGGCAGGCAAGCTGAAGGCTCCAACATGACCGCTGGAGCTGCTGGGGTGCGGACGCGCTCTAACAGCGGCCGCGCGGTCTTCGCTGCACGGGCAATTCGGGTTCAACGCCGCTCGAAGGACCCGTGCAGGGCCGCGCACCGGCGGCCTGGCGGGTGCCGTCACCTGAGACCGGCGACGGCGCCTACACGAACCCCATCTGGGCGTGCTACATCCCCGCTGCCCAGCCACGACAACGTAGGGATTGCAACAGGGAACACCCGGTGGTGGCTACGTTCGCGGCGATGATCAGCCCGCGGCTTGATACGCCACGGCTCATCGGGCTCCACCGAGACGTGTCGCGGCGTCGATGACGGACCGTCCACATCCTAGGCCACCAGAAGCGCTGGCAGCGTCACACCGGGGCCGCCGCGATTCTCGCCAGCCTCGCAGACCGGCTGGGTTGAGTATGTCCGCTCATGCCGATGAGCGGATGCCGAGGGATTGCCGATCCATTTCGGACCGCCGAGCCAACACCGAGCCGGCATGGGCTCTTGGAGATCTTGTGGCTTCCTCGCCAGCGGTCCCACCTGACATGCACGGATGGAGTTCGGCAAGAGCAGGGTTCGACTTTCTGGGTTCGACATCCAGCGGCGCACCGAGAGAGGGGCCAGCAAGAGTACGTCTGACACGATGATTGCTACCTATGCCGCATTCGCCACCAGGCGACCCATAGGGCCAGCCGGACCGCAGCCGCCCTGCGGCCAGGCGCGATCAGCCGCGCACCTCGCCACAGCATGGCCGGCCCATCCGACACCTCCGTTCGGCCGTCGGAGAACACGATGATCAGCAGCGGGCGTCGGCAGGGACGTCCGCCGAGAGGCCCGCCCAGCACAGGGAACTCGGTGGCTAGGTAGGGGTCACGACAGGAGCGGGCCAGCACGGGTGGTGCCAGGACGCTTGACAGCCGCGCAGCGATGGACGAGCAGCCGCCGCAGGCCCCGTCATAGATCACCGCGACCTCGGTCACCATGGGGTCAGCACGATTCCGGTGCCGAGCGCCGCCAGCATGGCAAGCGCGGTTCCTGCGGCGAGCAGCCTGCGGTGGGCGATCCAGCGATCTTCCCACCCTCCGTCGGCGCCGTGGCCGATGCTCGCGGCGGGCATGATCCAGCGGGCAAGGGCGAAGCCGGCTCCAGCTGCGAGGGCACCCGGGAACGGCAGGACCAACAGGACAGCCAGCAGCACCAGATGGGGCAGAGCTGACGGCGAGTACGTGCGCATACCCGTCCCCATCTCGAAACCGAACTGGATCGGGCCCACAAGACGCCCGCGATGCTGCACCTCCTCCGGGACGAGGCGCTTGTTCTCGGGCACCGGCAGCTTCACCAGTCCCGTCTCACGCAGCAGGACGGCGAAGGCTGCCAGACCGAACAGTCCCGCCCGCACAGAGAAGGGCAGCAGCGCCTGGACCAGGCCACCGAATACGGCAGTGATCAGGGCGACCAGCAAAGCGCCGACCTGCAGGCCGAGGCCGAAGGCCAGCAAGGGACCGGAACCGCGCCAGACCGGCGCGCTCAGCAGGAATGCCGAATTGTTGCTTCAAGTGGAGCCCGAGTTGGCGTAGCCGGCGTTGAGCCCCGCCCAGCAGAACGCCAGGAGCGTCGCTATACCCGCCATCGGCCCTTGCCGATCTGGTCCGGCCGTGGCCAGCGCCGCCGGTACGGCGGCCCCGGCCACGATCGGCACGGCGAGGCCGAGCGGGTCCAACAGGATGCGGCGGCACCACGGGCGTTTGCCGTCCATGAATGCGGGCGGCTCTGGACGAATGGTCATGGGTGCTGCCGCCTATCCCATCACGCCTACGAAGCAGACGGCGATGGTGAGGCCCGCGTATTCGTTGTCGGCCCAGGAGATATGGGTCCAGGCGTCCGAGCACCGGAAAGTGTTGCCGTCAGGGGCCGACCATCGCCAGGAGTTCCTGCCGGCGCAGAAGCTCGGGGTGCGCTGAGCCCAGACAATCTCCCGGATCCCGTTGTGGGTGTATTCCCAGAACCCGTCGAAGTGGCGGCTGTCGTGATTGCAGGGCTTGCTCCCCAATCGCCAGCCTCCAACGCACATGTCCGGGTCCCCGGTCCACCAGTTCGATTTGGCAGGGGTGTAAGCCCCGATGCCGCCCCCTCCGCAGTGCGGGTCGAGCCACTCCGATGTCGAGGCCGGGTCGGCGCGGGCTGCCCGACGGGAGGACACCCAGTCATAGGGAGCCAACGTGGCCGCCAGCGCCGCGGCCCCGAGGGCCTTGATCATGGTTCGCCGCGACGCCGGAGGGTTGGGTATGAGGGTCCGGACCCGGCTCGGGACGGCGCCCTCCGGAGCGGTCTCCGCCATGGGGATCGAATCAAAGCGCATGGTGACTCCCGGTTGGATCGGTTGCCCGGGCAAGACCGGCGAGGAGGGCGGAGACGTCGGTGTCGGTGTAGACGAACCGGCGATCGGTCACGCGACCCGAAGTTCCGATCAGGTAAAGGCAGGGGGTGTACCCCTCGGACAAGGCGGACCACATCCCGGGGTCCACGACGCACTCCAGCCCAGGGGCGTCGCCGAACGTTCGGGCGGCGCCCTGCGAGGGGAAGAGCGCGACAAGCCGCGATCTGCCGAGATCGTGCGTGGCGACGTAGTCGGCCGCGGCCCGCCATACGACACCGCAGACGGAGCAGCCGTCGCTGAGCAGCAGTACCAGCGTGGTCGTGGCGTTGCCGGTGGGCTGCAGAGCCTTGGGGGCGATCGGATGCTCGTCGCTGAGCAGCGTGTTCCCGGGGTTGAGCGCCGTCCGCTCCAGCAGGCGAAGCCTGGAGTAGACGGCGCCGACGGCCAGCACGGCGAAGCCGGAGGCGAGGAGTGAGCAGAGGCTGAGAGCGGTCGGCAGGCTCATCATGTGGATCCCTCACGCCGCCCAGATGACCTTCAGACCGGAAAGCACGGTGTCGACGTGGTTCTCGTAGCGGTCGACGATGCTCTTGGGCGTGAGGGCGCCGGGAGGCGCCTCGGGCCGGAAGCTGACGTCGAACACCGCGGTCGAGTTGGCGAACATGTAGGACCACTCGAAGGGCGTCCCGGCCAGCTTGGCCGCCTGCTCCTCTCGGAGGTTCTGCCGGATGCGCCAGACCTCGGCGTCCCCATGCTGCCGGCCCCGCCAAACGGGGACGTTGTCCCGTGCGCTCCGAGCGTCCCTGGCGATGACGGTCATGCGCGCGTCCGAGCCGACAAGCATTGTCCCGTGCTGCTGGATGTTCGTGGCGGGCTTCGCGGTCACCCGCGCACCGGTCGGGGAGTCGATGAACGTCAGCATCGAGACGATGCGGTTCAGCACCGCGGCCCTCGGCGGGGGACCCCCGAACCACGTCGTCGCCTCGTTGTAGGGGCCTGCGAAGACGAGACAGCCATTCGAGTGGTCCACTGCTTCGTAGACCACGATGTCGAAGCCGTTGCGGCGGTAAACCCGCTTGCTCGCCCCCGGCAGGATGTTGCTCGGGACGACTTCGTGCTGGCCTGCCTCCGCGAGGTGAAAACTTCGCAGGTAGTTGGGACCGCTGAACTTGGTCGCGCCGTACCAGCGCAGCGGTCCTGCCTCTGGTGGCAGCATCACCGACACGCGTGCGCCGTCTGCCGCCGCGCGGACGACTTCAAAGAGAGGCGCCGTCATCGGCCTTCACTCCTTCCAAAATATTCCACACATAACGTTCGATATTGGACATACATGCCGCTTCAATCTCTACCGGTTTCTCGCCGGTGCGCCAGATGTTCGCTTCTCTCCCGGTTTGTGACCAATGACCCACGGTGCCGGAGTGGAACATCGATTGAGTACCCCGAAGCGTGACCTGTACACGCAGCAGGATGCACCGATCGCCCCGTTCTAACTCCGCGACGGCTCTTCGTGTCCTGAGTCGTGAATTCACTCGCGAGAACGTGGCGCACATGAAGTCGGATGGCGGCGAATCGGCCGGATCTCCGATGGCATTAGGTCGTCAGGCGCCCGTCATCAGGACGGTGTTCAATGCCTCACCCGCGTCATGGGGCTGGCCGATTGGAGGCGCTGAAGAGTTGGCCGAGCATGTGGTCGAACAGATGACGGAGGGCGGACGGGCGATCGCTGGGGGCTGTCGAATTGTCCGGGTATTCATGCTTAAAGAATGATTTGTGCTATGAAAAATATCCCTGGCCGGCTTCGTTGGCGTTGAGATCACCTCAGGAAGCGGGCTTTGACGCGAACGAGGATGGGCCTTAGTCAAGCACTGACGCTCTCTATCCTCCCCCTGGGAATCCTAATGGAAGCCACGGCGGGAGGGTTGGGGGTTCCATAAATGGGGCACAGTAGGACAATAGCGGAGAAGGCTCGAACTCCGGCATATGCCTTTCCGAAGCCGGCTGCTGAGACCGCGCCTTGGGATCCGGACGACAGTCCGGCGCGCGCCAGGGTGGAAACGGCGCTGATCATCGCTGGGCTCGGTGCCATGCTGCTCATCCTGCCCCGATATGCCTGGGGTGACGGATCGTATCGTTATGTCCAACTTGCCGCGATGCTCACACATGGCACCATGCCGGACGTCAAGTACTCCATGCTCGGCCCGGTGCTCTCGGCTCCCCTCTGGTTGGCGGGAAAGGCGTTCGGCGCGGAAGAATGGTGGTGCCTGCGTTACAACGCCTTTCTTCTGATTGGTGGGGTGACCTTCTGCTACTTCGCGCTGCGCGGTAAGATCCCCCGACGCCTGCTTCGGACCTTCATCTTGTTGCTGGTGTTCGGCTCGATGTTTCCGTACCACCAACTGTGGTATTATGGGGAGGTTTTCACGGCGATCCTCGTGATGACGGGAACCGGCGCCATATTGATCAACAAGGTGAGGCCTGGCTGGTTCGCGATTGTCGTCGCTGTGGCGAACACTCCTGCGACACTCCCCGCGCTGACGTTGTTGACCGTGCACCGGATCTGGGACAGTCGGCGGCTTCGCTGGGCCCTCGCGGTGCCCGCCGCGGTCACGTTGGTATTGCTGGAATCATGGATTCGGCGGGGTAGTCCCTTCGCTACAGGATACGAAACCAATCATGGCAACCCAACTATCATGCCATATTCGGGTCTTCCTGGTTTCAGTTATCCGATATTCTTCGGGCTGCTGTCGCTGACCCTGTCCTTCGGTAAGGGACTACTGTTCTTCGCGCCGGGATTGTTTCTACCGGCACGCGGCCGACTGAGAGATCTGGCTGGCAGGTGCAAGGGAATCGATCCGACCTGTCCCTACGATCTGTGGATGGCCTTCGCGATAGGGCTGATCCTTACGTACGCCACCTACTGGTCATGGAGTGGAGCGACGTTCTGGGGTCCGCGGTATCTGCTGTTCGCCTCGATCCCGGCATCCTTCGCGCTGGCCGTCCGCCTCTTCCAGCCGGGCCCGTCGATCGCAGCGGACGTCATCACGGTGGTGGCGTTGGCGATGTCGCTGTGGGCAGGGCTCAACGGCGCCGTCTTCGGGGACGTGGACACCTCAAAGGTGTGCTGGCCGGACGGAAGCGGACTCTATGAGGCTCCGCTCTGCTATTACACGCCGGAATTCAGTGCCCTCTGGTACCCATTTGTGGAGAACAAGACCCTCACCAGCGGCCAGCGGATCTATCTCGTGTACGGCTTGGCCGTGGCGGCTTACATCATGTGGAGGCCGGTGATCCGCCTTGCCCGAGAAGCCGGTGGGCTTCTGGCCCCCGCCGTCGTTCGGGCAAGAAGCATGCGTTGGTGAGGCTGCCGCCTCGGCGAGAGGGCGGCTGCGAGGATACTGATCGAGAGTCGGTGCCGGGTAGGCGCTGCCCGGTAGTGATCAACTGGCCGGCGCGAGTGCGGTCCGCGGCGCGCGGGCACGGCGGCGGTGCCCTGACTCCAGGGCAATGACCGCGTCCTGGCGGTGTTGGCGGCAAGCGGGTCAAACGGATGCCACCGGCATCGGTGAGGCGCAACTGCGTGGCTGGCACAAGGTGTTCCTTGCGCACGCTCGGCCACCCAGGCGCCTCCCTGAAGTGCCGGCTTGCGGGGGAATCGGACCCTGGCGCTTCCCAGTCCCAGCTGCCCTGCAAGCGGGTTCCCTCGATCCTCCCGGGCGGAGGTTGCCGCCGGCCGTCAGCCGTTGCCGGGTTCGTCCATGCCGCGATGGCCTCTTCGCCTTGTTCGAAACCCACCCCCCGGGGGGATGCGCCGGGCCGGCCGAATGGGTATGGCAGGGCCCCTCTTCAGAACCGCCATCGACGCCGACCAATGACTGGGCAGGGTTGGCAACTGGAGCTCTCGCCGAAGTGTTGCTCTACTCGAGTGGTCATATATCTCGATTAAGCACAGGCCGGTTGCGCCCTATTTGCACCTAAAGCTCTACATATCGGCGGTTCAAGCAACTTTGGAATATTCGCGCAAGAGTTGATCAGGATTTGGGTGGCGTTTTAGATAGCTTGATCCACTGTCGGGGATGTCTCTGCCGGACTTGAGGCACATCCCTCACTGGTTCTGTGCGTCCGTGACGATGGGCGTATCTGGTCTCGCAATACGGGAGGAAAATCCGCCAAATGAAATCTACCTTTTTTGTCGGTGCGTCGTCTCGCAGGACCTTCATGCTTTCCTGCTTGGCGGCCGGCGTCGCGTGCATTCTCGGCGTGGCCATATTCGTCGCTCTGCAATCCAGAGCCAGAGCCGCGCAAGCGCCTGTGGACCTTGGCACTGCCAGCAGCTTCGCGGTTCTGGCCGGCACGACGGTCACCAATACGGGCCCTAGCGTCATCAATGGAGACTTGGGGGTGAGCCCGGGCACTGCAATCACCGGATTCCCGCCGGGCACAGTGAACGGGGTACAACACAGCGCCGATGCGGTCGCGCTCCAGGCGCAAACCGACTTGACTGCTGCGTACAACGACGCCGCCGGGCGGACTCCGCCCATCAGCGTCTCGGGAGACCTCGGCGGTCAGACACTCGTGCCGGGTGTCTACCAGTCCACGTCCTCGCTCGGGCTGACCGGCACGGTCACCCTCGACGGGCAGAACGACCCGAACGCCGTCTTCATCTTCCAGATCTCATCCACGCTCATTACCGCATCGGGCAGCGTTGTCGCCCTCGTCAATGGCGCCCAGCCATGCAACGTCTTTTGGCAAGTGGGCAGCTCCGCAACACTGGGTACCAACTCCACCTTCGTGGGCAACATCCTTGCCCTGCAGTCGATCTCGGTGAACACCGGAACGATCATCGACGGCAGGGCACTAGCTCGGAACGGAGCGGTCACCCTCGATAGCAACACCATCACGAGGTCCACCTGTACGACACCGACGCCGACGCCTACGGTGACGGCTCCCACGCCTACGCCTACGGTGACGGCACCGACGCCTACGCCTACGGTGACGGCACCGACGCCTACGCCTACGGTGACGGCTCCCACGCCTACGCCTACGGTGACGGCTCCCACGCCTACGCCTACGGTGACGGCACCGACGCCTACGCCTACGGTGACGGCACCGACGCCTACGCCTACGGTGACG
>NZ_JBFARL010000189.1:9242-15010 GCF_040674655.1 Actinomadura sp. NPDC049753
CGGCTCCCACGCCGACGCCTACGGTGACGGCACCGACAACGAAGCCCACGCCGAAGCCGACGGGGACGGCGCCCAAGCCGAAGCCGACCTGCCAGCACCATGGCAAGGGCGACCATGGCCAGAAGGACTGCACCTGCGATAAGCAGTGCCAGGAGCAGTGCCAGTCTCACGGCAAGCCCGAAACGTGCCACAACGGGCTTCCTCAGGCACCCGCTCCTAAGCCGGTCACCGGGGACTACTCCGTGACCGACTGGATGGCCCCGCCGAGCTGAACCATCGTGTTCTTTCGTCGTGGAGGAATTGAGTCTCGACGAAGGTTCGTGATGGGGTCTTAGCGGGTCGCGAAGGGCCCGGCCTACAGAAACATGGGCCGGGCCCTTCGTCCTGCGAGGGTTCCGATAACGCACTTGCGCATCGAGGTAATGAGACCCGGCTTATGCGGAGCGTTCGCGGCCGAACGGCACAAACCGGCCGCTGTGAAGAACTCGTCCCACTCGCCTGCTCCCTCGAGTCGCTGAACTAGACGTTCTTCAGAAAAAGGAACAAGCACCTGTTTTTGGACCTCCCGCCACGTCTCTTCGGGACGGTCAACAGTCATAAACGCCTATGGCGAGCCCCTCACAATGTGATCACTGTGTGTGATACAACTGCTGCTAACAGTGAATCGCAGGAGGGGGTGATGGGCGTGGGACTTAAGTTCTGGGCTGGTGCCGTACCGGGCGCCGCGGCGATTGCCGCCATGGTTACGGTGGCCGGCTGCAGCGGTTCGCACGGGGGACGGGCTCAAGGGGCCGGCGTCGACAATTCGAAGCTCGTGGAGGCGACCACCGATTCGACGGTTCTCAAGGCGCCGCTGGATGGTAACTCGTCCAAACCCGGCGACGGGACGGTGCTGCATCCCAATACGCCGCAGACGGTGTACGAACGGCCAGGCGGCGCTCCGATCGCACGGCTGCCAGTGACACAGCTGAACAGCCCTACTTGGATGCCGGTGATCGCCAGCCAAACTGGCTGGCATCAGGTGCTGCTGCCATCCCGTCCTAATGGCGCTACCGGGTGGATTGCCGCAAACGACAGTCTGCAAGGGGCGTTCACCCCCTACGTCGTCAAGGTTGACCTATCGGACCGGCGGCTCATCCTGCTGAAGTCGAACAAGCCAACGGGGAGTTGGAAGGTTGCGGTGGGTGCCGCCGCCACCCCTACCCCGGTCGGCCGCACGTTCCTGCTCGCCTCACTGAAGCCGTCCAAGCCCGGACCTAGCCCGCTGATCCTCCCCGTCGGTGCGCATTCGCAAGCCCGCGACACTATCGGAGGTGGCCCGGGAACGGTCGCCTTCCATGGCTGGCCTGACCGGTCGGTCTTCGGGCGGGCGACCACCCAGGGCAGCGTAGCCGTCCCCGAGGATGCATTGAAGGCGCTGTCGCTTGTGCCGTTGGGCAGCCTGGTCTTCATCAGCAACTGATCCCGGGACTCGACCTCGCCATCTGTGAGGATCGCCCGTCTGGACCCAGACCGCCCAGACGTTGAACGTCACATCGGTCTTGGGGACGCAATCCAGTAGATCTGCGGTGAATCGACCAAAAATGTCGAAGATTTGTGCTTGCCGGAGCGGCGATTCTGCCTGGTCGTAGGCTTGCTGGGCCAGTTCGATCGCGGTGGGGCACCCGTTGTCCTAGTAGGCGCTCATGACGCTGGCGGCGGGTGATCCAGCCCTGCAGCCAGAGGTCCCCGATGCCATGGCGGAGCCGGGTGGCGGTTGCCGGGGGACATCGGCGGCGTTCTGGTCGCAGAGGTGGTACGCGCATTTTCTGTCCGCAGCGGACAGTCGGCCGACCCCCGCCGGTAAAGGTGCGCCCCTCGGTCAGACGACGCCTGGCCGAGGAGCAGGCGGCGGGAGTCCTCCCTGCCGCCGCACACCAGATCTAGTCCCGAATGCCGGCTGGTTAGCGTCCTCATCTCGGGTTGCGGAAAGACACGGGTTGCTCTCCCGCAGTCAAGGAGCCGCGGGAGCCAGTTTTGGAGCCACCGCAGTCAGGCTCTCAACGACTCAACGCGACTCAGTCAGGGCGTTCGTGCAGGTGAGAGGCTCCCCGTTCGACTCGGATCGACCTAGATCGACTTTCCAGCTTTGCTTCACACCGAAGAGGCCACTGGTTCGAACCCAGTATCGCCCACGTTTCCCCAGCTCAGAGGCTTGCTCGGATGAAGAGCAGGCCTCTTTGGCGTTGTCGCAGCTCCTAAGAGGTCACGGATTCCGAACCGGCGGTGCGTGACCTCGCTCCCGCAAGGTCTTCTTGGACTCCGGGGTCGGCCACCGGGTGGTCCAGTGGGAGGAATTTGGGAGATCATCCTTCTCCCACCGTGAACGAGGCCACAAGAAGACCGCGCTGCCGGTCACTCTACGTGGTGGGTGGAACTCTGCACCCCCGGTGTGCTTATCTCGGCGGGACACTCGCTCGAACTCATTCACCGGCGATGCGAACGGCGTGAACGCGGTGGCGTTCAGCCCGAACGGCTCCTGCGCCCTCACCGCCAGCGACGACGGCATGGTACGGGTGTGGGATCTTGTGAGTGGAGGTGAGTTGGCGCTGTGGCGTAGCGACCGACGGGTGTCGCAGTGCCGGCTCCCCCCGATGACTTCGACAAGGTCATCGTCGTGGACGGCATGGTCTACCAGCTACAGCTCATGCCGCCCACCTGACCTGGCTAGATGTACTGCCCAGGCAGGTTGGTTGAGGTTGTGTGACGACACGGTGTGAATGTGCGTGAAGGGTGAAGGCTTCCGGTTGTGGAGTGGAGCTGTCTAGGAACCGCTCCGCCAACAGGAGGCCTTCGTGTCCCACGCTAACGCTGCCCTGACCCCTCGCGGGCGTCTTCGGCTGGCGCGTCTGATCGTCGAGGACGGCTGGCCCATCGCGCGGGCGGCCGAACGCTATGAGGTGTCCTGGCCGACCGCCAAACGCTGGGCCGACAGGTACCGGGCCCAGGGCGCGGCCGGCATGGCCGACCGGTCCTCTCGGCCGCGTCACAGCCCGTCCCGCACCCCGCAGCCGATGATCCGCAAGATCGTGCACCTGCGGTGCAAGCAGCGGCTGGGGCCGGTGCAGATCGCCGGACGCCTGGGCATGCCGGCCTCGACCGTCCACGCCGTGCTGACCCGGTGCCGCCTCAACCGGCTCTCGCACATCGATCGCGCCACCGGCGAACCGATCCGCCGCTATGAACACGACCGGCCCGGCGCGATGCTGCACGTCGATGTCAAGAAGCTGGGCAACATCCCCGACGGCGGCGGCTGGCGGTTTGTGGGCAGAGTCCAGGGCGAACGCAACCGTGAGGCCACTGCCCGCCGCACCGGCGCCCGCAACACCCGCTACGAGCCCCGGGTCGGCACCGCGTTCGTGCACACCGTCGTCGATGACCACTCCCGTGTCGCCTACGCCGAGATCCGCGACGACGAGACGGCTGCCACCGCGATCGAGGTGCTGCGCAATGCCGTCACCTGGTTCACCACCCGCGGCGTCACCATCGAGCGGGTACTCAGCGACAACGGTTCGGCCTACAAGTCCCGCGCCTGGAGCCAGGCGTGTGCCGAGCTCGGCATCCGGCCCAAAAAGACCCGGCCCTACCGGCCGCAGACCAACGGCAAGGTCGAACGCTTCCACCGCACCCTGGCCGACGGCTGGGCACTGGGCCGCTTCTACAACTCCGAACAAGCCCGCCGCAAAGCCCTCCCGGCCTGGCTGCACTTCTACAATCACTGTGAGTCTTTAGGTGGCTGGTCTGGGACTGGCCGGTCAGGGTAGGCGTCGGTCGCTCCGGCTTAAGTCGTGACTCATACAATCACTGGCCCCACCAGGGTGCATTTCGGTGGACTTGTCCGTCCTTGAGACGGAGCGGCCGGCGCCACCTGGCCCACCTCGGTGTCCTGATCAGGAGATTGCCCGACCGTCAGGTCGTGGCCCGTCACAGTGTTGCCCCGAAGTGACTTCCCCCAGGCCGGCGCCGGTCGCAAGCGGCCGGACCGTGTTCCTGGAACAGGAAGGACTTCCGACCGCCGTGACTATCGTCGCGCACAACCATCCGTTCGTCATCGGGGTGGACACCCACGCCCGCAACCATGCTCTGGCCATCCTGGCCGCTACCGGGCAGCAGATCGATTCGGCCGAGTTCCCCACGACCAAGGCGGGCATGACCCGCGCGATCGCCTGGGCTGCCCGCCGGACTGGCGGCGACCTTGCTGCCCTGTGGGTAATCGAGTGCGCCGCCACTTACGGCGCCCAGTTCGCCCATGCCGTGGCCGAGGCCGGCTACCAGGTCCTCGAGGCGCCGCGGATGAATGCACGCGCTCACCGTGGGGTCGGCAAGTCCGACCCGCTGGACGCCCGCAGGATCGCCGAGGCCACCTTGCCCCTGGAGCAAGACCAACTGCGGCACCCGCGCCATGGCGAGGGTGAACGCGCCGCACTGCGAGTTCTGCTGGCCGCCAGGGACCACATGACCACAGAACGCACAGCTGCCGTCAACGCGCTGATCGCGCTCGTGCGGGCCGTCGACCTCGGGGTCGACGCTCGCCACCCGCTGAGCAACCAGCAGATCATCGACATCTCCCGCTGGCGCGCCCGCGACGAGCCGCTGACTGCCGCGACCGCCCGTGCTGAGGCGGAGCGTCTGGCCAAGCGGATCGTCACCCTCAACGAAGAGTTGGCCGCCAACCAGAAAACGATGGAGGTCCTGGTTCGCTCCACCCCCGCGGCTGGGCTGCTGGACAAGATCGGGATCGGGCCGGTCACCGCAGCAGTCTGCCTAACCACCTGGTCACACCACGGCAGGGTGCGCTCAGAGGCCGCCTTCGCCTGCCTGGCGGGGGTGAACCCGATTCCCGCGTCATCAGGGAACACAGTCCGCCACCGACTCAACAGGGGCGGCGACAGACGCCTGAACCGCGCCCTGCACATGGCGACCATCACCCGCATGATCCACGACCCCGCCACCCGCGAGTACGTCGAGCGCCGCCGCGCTGAAGGACGCACCAGAAAAGAGATTCGACGCTGCCTAAAGCGCTACCTCGCCAGACAGATCTACCGACACCTCAACGCGGCCGCCACCCCGGCGCTCCCACTTGACGGGACATAGGAGCGTCCACCGGCCCCACACCGCAACCGGCGGCAAACCACCCATCACCAGACTGACCAACGTCCCTGGGCAGTACAGCTAGACCGTGGCGCCGGTTCTTCGTCTTAAACCCTGGCGGCGTACCGGAAGTCCTGGAGACCGGTCACTGCGTTCCTCGGTCCGCCTGCGGGTTGCCCGGAGAATGTTCGTGCGGTTCCGGGCCCGGCGGAGCTCAATCTTGACAATCGCGGCCCTTGCCTGCGGGCTGGGGTTGTCGAGGTCACGCAGGCCGTGGGTGGCGGCCTCGGCGCCGGAAGTGAACAGCGGTACTGGCGATCGGTAGTGCGGGCCGCTGCAGTGGTCTGCGGCGCCATCGCCCCCAGCATCATCGCGATCCGTAGCGCGAGCAGTTCGCCACCGTCATGGCATCCCGCCCAGCCCGCGCTCACCCGCACCGGCAGCGTGCGGCAGCGCCACACACCGGTCGGCTGATCCAGGGGAGCGCCGACGTGAGGCGGGGAGACGGTCATCGGATCCTCCGATCCGCCGTAGAGCGGCGATGTGCCGGGGCAGCCGTCATCGGTCGCCGCGCGCCGCGCGCGCGGCGTGTTCGGCGGTCTTGGCGCGCTGTTCGGCGGCGCCGCGCGTTCGCGCTG